>JAGWVX010000478.1 GCA_018970685.1 Alphaproteobacteria bacterium
TTCGATGGGCGGTCGATGCGACGGTTCGGCGGCGTAAAACCCGATCGGAGTAATGGGAAGCAAAGGTGCTTATTGGTTTGCCGCCTGACGTGCGGATTCCTAGGGCTTGCCGTAGCGTCCAGAGGAAAAGCGGGTTTTCCGCGCGCATCACATATCATGATGGATAGACAGGTGCCGACGCGGCACCTGCTTTTTCTTATCTATAATAAGGGCATCGCGGAACGCTTCGATGTCGCCAGTCGCAGCACGGCCGCATAGCCCTTCCGTATTTCCATCTTCTCGCGGTTGCCCTTTTCGAGCAGCAGCGCGTGCAGCTTCGGCAGGTTGAAGCAGGGCACATACATCAGAAGGTGATGATCGACGTGATAATTCACCCAATAGGGCGCGAACAGCGCGCGCTCCAGCCATGACGCATAGGTCGTGCGGGCGTTGCGCATCGGATCGTCGTTGTCGGGAACCATGGCGTGTTCGGCGATGCTGCGGACGCGCACCACGGCCATGTGCCAGGTGAACAGCGGCAGCAGCCAGAACAGCGGATAATAAAGCGGCTTGCCGAGCGCCCAGAGCAGCAGGAACAGGATCAGGTTGGCGACGAGCGGCCTGCCGAGCTTGGCGAAGAAGCCGCGCACGCCGTCCTTCGCTGCCATACGGAATTGGATAAAGCGCTGCTTCGCGCCGGTCATGCCGGTCAGGTCGCGCAGCATCTTGCGCAGAAAGCTCCAGCGGGTGATCGGGAACGGGGACGAGAGAACAAGGTCCGGATCGTCGGGTTGTTGCGTCGCGCGATGGTGGACGAGGTGGTAGTGCCGGTAAGGGACGGTATCGGTGAACACCGGATAGGCACACAGCCACTGGCTCGCCCATTCGTTCAGCCCGCGCGTCTTCATCAGGACGCCGTGCGCGCCGTCATGCATCAGGATTTCCAGACCGAGCTGCCGGCTGCCGATGACGATCACGGCGAGGATGAAACTGTACGGCGTCGGCCACAGCGCATAGAACGTCATCGCGGCGGCGATCATGAACCAGGCGTGCACGATGCACAGCAGGCCGGTGCCGTCGGAGCGCTGGCGCACCGCCGCCATCTCCTCCGCTGTGAACGCTTTGGTCGGATCGAAGCGCGCCACATTCATGGCGCCATTATATCCGCGATCAACCCACCCAGGTCGAGATGATCAATGCCGCCGCGATCAGCGCGCCGGTCTCGCGGTTGGCGCGGAAGATTTTCAAGCAGCGCTCGGAATCGTCGATATCCAGCGTGTGCACCTGCCACAGCATCTGGCCGCCGGCCAAAAGCATCAGCAAGACGTAAGGCCAACCTTCGTGTTCGGTGAAACCTGCCGCAAGGATCAGCGTGAAGGCGACGGCGTAGAACCCCAGGATCCAAGGCCGCGATTTCTCGCCCAGCAGCCTTGCGGTGGACTTCACGCCGATCAGCGCGTCGTCGTCCTTGTCCTGATGCGCATAGATCGTGTCGTAACCCAGCGTCCAGAAGAATAACCCGGCGTAAAGCATCGCGTCGGCGGTATCGAGGCTGCCGGTCTGTGCGGCGAATCCCAGGATGGCGCCCCAGTTGAAGGTGAGGCCCAGCCACGCCTGCGGCCACCAGGTGATGCGCTTCATGAACGGATAGCCGGCGACCAGCAGCAGCGACCCGGCACCCAACCCCACCGACAACCAGTTCAGCTGCAGCAGGATCAGCAAGCCGATCAGGCACAGTCCCGCGGCGAACATCCATGCTTGCTTTACGCTCACCGCGCCCGACGGAATCGGCCGGCCCCGCGTCCGCGCCACCTTGGCATCGAAGTCGCGGTCGACGATGTCGTTGTAGGTGCAGCCGGCGCCGCGCATGACGATGGCGCCGATGCCGAACAGCGCGATGAGATACCAGTCGTACCAGCTGCCGAACGGCCGGCTGTCGGCCACCGCGCCCAGCGCCAGTCCGAACACGCAAGGCCAATAGAGCAGCCAGGTGCCGATCGGCCGATCCAGCCGCATCAGCCGCAGATAGGGCTGCAGCTTGGAAGGCGCGCGATCCACCAGGGCGGCGGCCACGGCATCGGCCGGTTTCAGGGCTTGCGGTTCGCTCATCATCGTTCTCAAT
>JAGWVX010000479.1 GCA_018970685.1 Alphaproteobacteria bacterium
TAAGCCCTACGACCGGGTCGACGCCTTCGCGCAGGCGATAGGCGGATTTCGCAAAACGCCCAGGGCCGAAGCTTGCTTCGTTCAACGCCTCCACCAACGGGGCGTCCTCCGGGCGTTCCGGCCTGATCTGCCACGTTGGGTCTTTTGCCGTCATGGCACCCTCGCTATCGTCGCCGCACGACAAAAGCAAGTTGCCCTTCGCGACGCCCTTCGCCCCCATCCTGAGGTGGCGCGAACCGCCGTCTCGAAGGAGGCGGCGAAGGGCTCCTCAGGATGAGGACACCCGGACCCAATGAGGAGACACCTATGGGCGTGCTGGACGGCAAGGTCGTGCTGGTGACGGGCGCGGCGAACGGCATCGGCAAGGAATGCGCGCTGCTGGCGGCGCAGGAAGGCGCATCCGTCGTCGTCAACGATCTGGGCGGCGGCGTCAAAGGCGGCGACGAAGGCTCGGCGGCACCCGCGGAACAAGTCGCCCAGTCGATCCGCCAAGCGGGCGGTCAAGCCGTCTCGAACTCCGACAGCGTCGCCAGCAAAAGCGGCGTTGCGCAGATGATCGCGCAGGCGCTGGACACGTTCAAAGGCCTGCACGCCGTCATCTCGCCCGCCGGCATTCTGCGCGACGCCATGTTCCACAAGATGGACGACAAGGACTGGGACGCCGTGATCGACGTCCATCTCAACGGCACCTACAATATCTGTCGCGCGGCGATCGGCCATTTCCGCGAGCGGAATGAAGGATCGTTCGTGCTCTTTACCTCGACCTCCGGATTGATCGGCAATATCGGACAGGCGAATTACGCCGCCGCAAAAATGGGCATCGCCGGCCTGTCGCGCATCGTCGCCATGGAAGGCGCGGCCAAGAATGTGCGCTCGAACGCCATCGCGCCCTTCGCCTGGACGCGCATGATCGAAACCATTCCGGTGAAGGACGAAGCCTCCGCCAGGCGCGTCCAGCGGATGAAGAACGCGATGCGCGCCGATCAAGTCGCGCAACTGGCTGTTGCGCTGGCCTCGCCGGCTTGCAAGGAGGTTTCCGGGCAGCTGTTCGTGGCGCGCGGCAACGAGATCTTCCTGATGAGCCAGCCGCGGCCGATCCACGGCATCGGCAAAGTGGAAGGCTGGACGCCGCAGACCATCGCCGAACACGCCATGGAAGCTTTCAAGCCGAGCTTCGTCGATCTCGGCGCCAGTTCGTCGGTGTTCGGCTGGCCGCCGATCTAACGATCACCAATAAGAAACCGGCGGCGTTTGTCCGGTGAGCTCCGCCAAGCGGCGGCACACGGCGGGGCTGGCGCCCGGCGGCGGCGCCGCGGGATCGGCAAGCATCACGGCGCGGATTTCCAAATTCGGAGTGAAGGCAAATGCGGCATCGCGCACGCGATAGAGCGCGATGATATTGGTGACCGGAAAAATCCGGCGACTGTATATGCCGGACAATTCCGGCGCCGCGGACCGCGTCAGGCCGATCTCCTCCCGCAATTCGCGCAGCAGAGCTTCCGCCGGAGGCTCGCCGCGCTTGACCCCGCCGCCAGGAAATTTCCATCCAGACGTGTAACTGTGGCGGACCAACACCACTTTCCCATCCTGTTCGACCACTGCAAGAACGCCGAAAGAGACCGGCGACAGGGCCGCCCGCACCATGAAAGAAAGCGAAAAAAGCGTTTTGGAAAGCAGGTTTGCCATGACGTCAGAAATTTTCTTTCGTTCGAAACCGGCGGATAACGACCTACTAACAATCGCACCGTAAGCTGTGCTAGCAGCACGAGCCCGATGTGCGAATCTCGCAAATCGGCTTGCAGCGGCGATACATCATCTGCCACATGCAGACTACAAGCACCGAATTGCCGACATGCGAAGCGATGCCGGCAGTGTTTTTACGGACTGAGGGACGATGTCGGGGGCGGCATTCGATCATCTGAAAGCGCTGATCGTCGAGGACAACGTGCATATGCGCACGTTGCTGCGCTCGCTGCTGATGGCGCTCGGCATGAAGAACGTGTTCGAAGCCGACAACGGCGGAGAGGCTTTCAATATCCTTCGCTTGAAATCGCCCGATCTCGTTCTGACGGACTTGACGATGAAGC
>JAGWVX010000480.1 GCA_018970685.1 Alphaproteobacteria bacterium
TGCTGCTTCACGCCGCTACTTGTCGTCTTGTTCGGTGCACTCGGTTTGTCGGCATGGCTGGGCTGGGCGGACTATGTGGTCATTCCAGCTTTCGCCTTCTTCGTGCTGCTGACCGCCTATGCAATTTACCGCCGCAAAGCAAACGTGGGTGCTGCTTCCGGTGTTGCGTGTCCGCCGCATGTGAAAGGAACCGGAGATTAAGAGTTGGCGCGATCTGCGGATGGCGGATCCAGCCGATGCGCCGCAAAGCAATCCCACGTGAAGGATGGATATCTCAATGACTGTGCACGATTGCTGCGCCCGGGGTGCGAATGACTCGAAGGGCACGTACGATCTGGCGATCATCGGTGCTGGCTCAGCCGGTTTCTCGGCAGCCATCACCGCCGCTGAACAAGGCGCCCGTGTCGCGTTCATCGGCCACGGAACCATCGGCGGCACGTGCGTGAACATCGGCTGCGTTCCCTCGAAGACCCTGATTCGCGCAATGGAATCGCTGCATCATGTCAGGACTGCATCGCGCTTCACCGGCATTCAGGCCGATGGGAATATCCAGGACTGGCGGGCAGTCGTCCGGCAAAAGGATGAACTAGTGTCGATGCTCCGGCAGACGAAATACATCGACCTCCTGCCGGCCTACGACACTGTCACCTATCTCGAAGGCCAAGCCCGCCTTGTGGATGAGGGGATCTCCGTCAATGGAAACCTTGTCAGAGCCGGCAAGGTGATCATCGCGACTGGCGCCTCGCCGTCCGTCCCGCCCATTCCCTGCATAGACAGCGTGCCATATCTCACAAGCACGACCGCACTCGATCTCGAGTCCCTGCCGGAATCGTTGCTCGTGATCGGTGGCGGTTATGTTGGCTGTGAGCTCGGCCAGATGTTCGCCCGGGCGGGTGTCAAGGTGACGATCATGTGCCGCAGCCGTCTCTTGCCCGGAGCTGAGCCGGAAATCGGTGCGGCGCTGACCCGCTATCTTGAGGCGGAAGGCGTTGCCGTTCGCTGTGGGCTCACTTACGGGGCCATCGAGCGCGATCGCGATGGTGTCGCGCTCTCCATTGTCGCCGGTGGCGCTACGGAGGTTGTGAAAGCTGGGCAGGTTCTCATCGCAACAGGACGCCGGCCCAATACGGCACGTCTGGGACTCGAAGAGGCCGGCATCGATCTCCTGTCAAACGGTAGCATCAAGGTCGATGAGCGGATGCGCACCACGAAATCCGGGTTCTACGCCGCCGGCGATGTGACGGGGCGCGACGAATTCGTCTATATGGCAGCCTATGGCGCGCGGATTGCGGTTGAGAATGCGCTCAACGGCGACACCGAGCGTTACGATGCGACGGCCATGCCTGCCGTCGTGTTTACCGATCCGCAAGTCGCGAGCGTAGGTCTCACGGAGACAGTGGCGCGCGCGCGCGGGTTCGAGGTTAAAACCTCGGCGCTTCCGCTCGAATACGTCCCACGGTCGCTTGCCGCGCGTGACACGCGCGGGCTGATCAAGCTCGTTGCCGAGGCCAAAACGGGAAAGCTCCTCGGCGCGCACATTCTGGCGCCCGAGGGCGCGGACAGCATCCAGACCGCAGCGATTGCCATCAAGTGCGGGCTTACAGTCGCGCAATTGTCGGAGACGATCTTCCCCTACCTCACAACGGTCGAAGGGCTGAAGCTCGCGGCACAGGCTTTCGCGAAGGACGTGGCCAAGCTGTCATGCTGCGCAGGCTAGCCGCAGCAGGTTTGCGCCTGTCAGAAAGGAATATCGCAATGAGCGAACCGTCCGTTAATCGCGATCTCGCTGGCACCTGCGCACGATTGGTTGCCTGGTGGGGGCCCGGCGTTGCGTTGATCTTGATCACCGCCAATATGGGATGGTGGTGGCACGTCGTCGGCTGGTCGATCGGTCTTGCCTGGTTCGGAACACTGTGTCTGGTGAATGCGGCGCGCTGCGGACGCACGCACTGCTATTTCACCGGGCCGTTCTATCTCATGATGTCCGCGCTTGTGCTGGCGGTCGGCTTCCATCTTGTTTCCCTCGGCCGAGAGACCTGGGACTTGATTGTCGTGGCCATGCTCTTCGGTTGGATATT
>JAGWVX010000481.1 GCA_018970685.1 Alphaproteobacteria bacterium
CAGGCTCTGTCGTTGTCGAACAGCGGCGGCACGACGCCGTAGCTCAGTAGCGTCTCTCGCCCGCCAAAGTCGCGCCAGTCGCGATACAGTGCGGGCTGCTCCAGAAAATCGAGCATGAATTGGTCGTGATTGCCGCGGATAAAGCGGCAGTCGCGCTCTTCGCGCGCGGCCAGCAATCGGTCGATGACGCCCTTCGAGTCGGGTCCGCGGTCGACATAATCGCCGAGAAAGATCGGTTGGATTTCGCCGGCAAATCCGGACGCGTCGGCCTCGATTTTCGCGAGGAGCGCGGACAGTTGTGCGAGGCACCCATGAACATCGCCGACGGCGTAGACCCGCATTCCGTCGGGGATCGCACGGCTTTCCGTTCGGCCGCTCAGAAAACGTCGCAAACGCCCGCCAAACCGGTGCGAGGGCGGTTTATTCGGCTGATCTTTTGCCCTCGACAAGGCCGGATCCCGTTGTTTACACGATGATCTAACGTCGGCGGTGCTGCGCAAGCAATACCCTGGCAATCGTGTGCAGCGTCTTGCGACATGAATCCGAGATGGAACCGACACAAATAGGCTGTTGGTCAATTTGTTGGTATTTTTTTTGAGTCATAATTTGAAAAATAGCCAAAAAGCTCGGTTTTTCGCGAACTGTGGTCGCTGCATCACCCACCATTGGCACAAGCCGTTGTCCCATATGGTCGCCGAGTGGCCGAAAGCTCAATAAAATCCGTGGCCGTTATCCGACAGTTCAGGTGGAACATTCTGTCAATCGAACGCATTTGACGGTATTTTCGACGGTATCTGGAGGCATCTGGAAAGCCGCTTGGGCCAGATACCGCCACAACACCCCTTATGGAACAACGAACTGACCACGACCGTGGGCCTAGATTAAGTGGGAGATGCCCGGCCCGGAATTCCCTTTCATCTTCGCGCCTTCATGGGGCCGCGACGAGCCGGAAACCCTACCTTCTCAAAACTCCCGAACCTGTCTCATGCACTCTGACGGGGGATAACTTTGGGCACTGGCTTACAGACGAGTAGTTCGCATCGGTCGGATAAAGCGCCATCAGTTTGAGCGTGACCCCGTTGGTCCAACCAAAACCGTCCTGCAGCTTGTACTCTCCGCCGCCCCCGGGCCGGTCGAGCGTCATAACGTCGTATTTCTCGACAAGCCTGCCGGTCCGCCTATAGACGGCACGCACATTGGCGATCCAGCGGCAGGCGATGGTATGGGCGAGCCGTGAGGCGCCGTAGCGACGAAGTCCCTTCACGGCGATCCATTGAAGCGGCGCCCAGCCGTTCGGCGCGTCCCATTGCTGGCCGGTGTCGGCAAGTGTCGTCACGAGACCGCCCGGCTTGACGAGGCGACGCGCGGTCTGGGCAACTTTTTGTGCCTCGATTTTGCCCGCTACGTTGGTGAACAGCGGGTAGAGCGTGGCCGCGGTAAGCCGCTTCACGGACGCTTGTAAGCGCCAATTGTAGTCGAAATAGGCGTTTGCCTGCGCATTCCACAAGAAGCGATCAATGGCGGTACGGCGCGCCGCGGCCTTGTTTGCGAAAGCTTTTGCACATGCCGCATCTCCGTTGCGTTCGCAGCCGAACCGAATCGCGTTCTCCAAGCCGAAGAGCAAGCTGTTGAGATCGACTGGAATAATATCCGTCGTGTCGATGGTGGCGAGCGTCCGGCCGTCGGCAAACCAGCGCGAACTAAAGTCCCAACCGGACTCCGCAGCCGCGCGAACGTCGCGATAAACGATTGCAGACGGTCGATAGGTGCTGCGCGCCAAGATCGCGTCCTGCCGATAGGATTCATCGCGCGGCAGATCGCTGTCGTCCCAATAACGGTTGAGCCGAGCGCCGCCGGGCAGCGTGATCACCCGCTGCTCGGCCATCCAGAAGGTGTATTCACGTTTCAATTCGGGAAGATATTTTGCGAAAGCGGCAGCCGGATCGTGAGGGTCCGTCAGTGCTACCATCTCGAAGAAAAATGGCGGCTGGGAACGGCTGAGATAATAGGTGCGATTGCCATTTGGAATATGGCCGTAACGATCGATCAGCGCGGCAAAGTCGCGGACCATGT
>JAGWVX010000059.1 GCA_018970685.1 Alphaproteobacteria bacterium
AACTCCGCGACGCACCGCACGCACGGCGCGCTTTATTACGCCCGCGCCGACGGTTCGAAGATCACCCGCGTGCTCCACGAACTCGCCGCGCCCAACGGCGTCGGCTTGTCGCCCGACGGCCTGCACGTCTATTACGCGGAAACGCCGACCGCGCGATTGTGGGACCTGCCGCTCTCGGCGCCCGGCGTCAGCGCCATGCCGCCGGGTTTCGTGCCCGCGAACTATGTCGGCGGCTTTCCCGGTCTGGCCTATTTCGACTCGCTGGGCGTGCAGGAAGACGGCGGCGTTTGCGTCGCCACGATTCTGGCCGGCGGCATTTCCACATTCTGGCCGGGCACGGACCGCTTCGAGCATACGCCGCTGCCCGATCCCGTGGTCACCAACATCTGCTGGGGCGGCGGCGCGCGGAAAACCGCCTTCGTCACCCTGTCGGCGACCGGCAAGCTTGCGGCGATGGAATGGCGGGCGCCGGGCCTGAAACTCGCCTATAACGCTTGAGCCACACTTCGAAAGGAGCTTTCATGAAGCCGATTTTTCCGGCCGCCGTCGCTGCAGTGCTGTTGCTGACGGTCGCCGCCGCTGCCGATCCGTTCGCCAACGCCTATGGCAACACGGTCACCCAGATCCTGCCGGACGGCACCAAAATGATCACCTACATCAATGCCGACATGACCTGGGAACAGCACATCGGCGATCACGCGATGAAGGGCACCTATGCCTGGAAGGACGCCACGCACGCCTGCTTCACGCTGGTCGATCCTGTGCCTGCCGATCCGGCCAAGGCGACGAGCTGCAGCGAGATCAAGGGCGATCACAAAGTCGGCGACACTTGGACGGAAACCATGCCCGACGGCAAGACGATCACGATTTCGCTCACGGCGGGGCGCTGAGAGCCTGCGCGGCGTTTTCGACCGGCCGTTGGCGTAGCGGCAAGCTTCGCGGTTTGCGTCAAGTTTATGACGCGATGACGCGCGCGCGGACTCCTGATAAGGTAAACGGCACGGAAACGCTCTTAAGAACCGTATCGCGGGATTGGAACCCGCTCGCAACGCAACACAGCTACGAAGGGGGCATCATGCGTTCTATTCTGATTGCAGCATCGCTTCTCGCACTGTCCGCCGCCGCTTTTGCCGGCGAGGACGACATCATGGCCACGCGTTACGGCAACACGCTGATCATCCACGATACCTTCGGCACGTCGAAGGTCTATTACAACAAGGACCACACCTATTCGGCGGCGAGCTGGCTGGGCGACGTCAGCGGTCATTGGAAGATCGAGAACGGCAAGATGTGCCTGTATGCCGACAAGCATCCGGCGCTCTATTCGCTGCGCTATTCCAACCCCGAATGCGACGTGATCACGGCGCATAAGGTCGGCGACAAGTGGACGGAAAGCGGCCGCGACTTCGAGCTGGTCCAGGGCATCCAGAAATAAATCGCGCGACCCCACCTTCCCTTTGAGGGAGGGTCGAAATTCGCAAGGCAAATTCCGGGGGAAGTCCGCGCCTCGGCGCGGCCCGTGTTCGTTTTGCCGATTCCTCCGCCAAAGGCTCCGCACGCAACGACTGCAAGGACATCCGTCTGCGTCCGGAAGTAGGCCCGATCGTCCCGTTTCCCGATTGGCTCGAGCATTTTGTCGAGGTGCGCAAGAGCGACGTCTCGCGCATCTCGATACTTTTCAACGCCGTTCTCACGGGGATTTCTAACCCGTAGAGCCCTTTCTCGCGGCGTCGCGGAACTGCCTGCCAATCTTCATCCAGAATTCATACGGATTTCAGCCGGTTTGCCCTCTGTGATTCGGGAGCGCGATGGTCGGGCTCTGACGGTGAAGGGGGTCCACATTGGGTGAGATATTCGGCCGGCGCATTCGATTTGCGCTGATGGTGACGACGGCGCTTGTTACGGCAGCTCCGCTCGCGGCGTGGGGACAACCCTTGCCGCACAACTTCGACATTTCCGCCCAATCCGCGCAGGAAGGCATCGCGAACTTCGCCCGCCAGGCGGGCATTCAGATCGTGGTGGCGCAAGACACGGTGCAAGGGCTGCGGGTCAATCGTGTAAAGGGACAGTTCGACACCGAAACGGGCCTGAAAATGCTCCTGGCGGGCACCGGTCTCGAAGCCAAGACGACCGGCGAAGCGACGTATTCGGTCGTCAAAGACGACCCTCCGACGGCGGAAAGCGCAGCGACCGCGCCGGAAACCGTCATCGTCACCGGCCGTGCCGGCGTCGAGCAGATGCCGCGCGCCGACATCAGTTATTCTGTCAGCGTCATCCCCCAAGAGCGCATTCGCGAGACGGGCGCCACGAGCGTCGCCGACGCATTGCGCAACGTCCCCGGCCTCTGGGTCGAGAATTCGGGCGGCGAGGCGAGCGCCAACATCCGCGCCCGCGGCATTCCGGTTGACGGCTACGCATCGGTGCAGCTTGAAGAAGACGGCATGCCCATTCAGCATGATCCGGGACTGGGCTATTTGAACGCCGATCAGTCTTTCCGGCTCGACGAGACAATCAGCGAGATCCAGGTGGTGCGCGGCGGCCCGTCCTCGGTCTTCGCGCCGAACGCACCGGGCGGCGTGATCAACTTCATCACCCGCAAACCTACCGACGAGACGAAGGGGCTCGCCAAGCTGACGGTCGGAGACGACGGGCTTTACAGGGGCGACTTTTGGGTCGGCGGCCCTCTCGGCGGAGGCTGGCGCGCGGCTTTCGGCGGCTTCTACAGGGTCGAGCAAGGCGTGCGCAATCCCGGATACAATTTCAACGACGGCGGCCAGTTCCGCATCTATGCCGAGCATGATCTCTCCGGCGGCTTGATCAGCTTCGACTACAAGCACATCGACGACAAGGTGGGTTTCTATCTGCCGGTCCCGGTGGCGGCCGCCGCCGGCGGCGGCGTCACCAGCGTTCCCGGCTTCAACGCCAGCACGGGAATATTGAACGGGCCGGAAACCGAGACGCTCCGGCTGCTCACCGACAACGGACCGGTCGTCTACCACAGCAACGACGGAACGGACGTCAAGCTGGACCAGTTCACGGCCAAGTACTCGCGGGACTTCGGCGACGGCTGGCTGGCGGAGAACAACTTTCGCATGCGGTCGACGTCGCAGGATCGCCTGGGCATGTTCACCGGTTCTGTCCAGACCGGCGCGGTGCGCCTTAGCCAGCTCCTGCCGCAGGTGAAAGCGTACCTGCCCAACACGGCCGGTCTCGAACTCACCTATGTCGATTCCCCGAGCACGGTCTTCAGCGCAACGCAGAACGGCAATGGGCTCGAGGTCGACAATAATGCGCGCGACGTCTCGATCTCGGAACGCGAGGTGATGGACGATCTGCACGTCAGCAAGACGGTGAACCTTTACGGGCAAGACCATGACCTGACGCTGGGCGGCTACATCATGTCCGCGCATGAGCATTTCGGGCGCTATTCCGCCGTGCTGATGATGGACGTGCGCAATCAAGCCCGCCTTCTCAACGTGGTAGCCCTGGACGCCGGCGGAAATCCGATAGGCACGGTCACGGATAACGGCGTCCTGCGCTATGGTTCGGAATTCGCCGACGGAAACGGCGATCAGCTGTCGCTGGAAACCTATGCCGCCGACGAGTGGCACGTGACGGATGCGCTTCGCATCGACTTGGGTCTGCGCTACGCCCAGATGCACACCGACGGCTCCGCCGAAGGTCAGAAGACGATCGATCTGGGGCTGGCCAGTACGCTGGCCGGCAAGAACTACCTCACCGGCAACGGCATCTTCACGCCGTACAGCAAAACGTACAACGATCTCAACTGGACGGTGGGCGCCAACTACCAGCTCGACGACGACCAAGGCGCCTTCGGCCGCATCACCCGGGCCGAGCGCATGCCGAGCATCAGCGACTTCATCACCAACGCAACCAACACGCCGGTGGTGAACCGCACGGACATGTACGAACTCGGTTACAAGTTGAGCCGGCCGCTGGGCGATGTCTACCTGACGGCCTTCGACACCGAATATCATAACTATGGCGTCAATCAGTACGTCTACAGCAACACGCTGGCGACCTACGTCCAGCAGCCGTATTACGCCGACACCAGGGACTATGGCCTGGAGATCGATGGCGTGGTCCGTCCGGTCGAATGGTTTGATCTCTCTTTTACGGGCACGTTCCAGAACCCGACGTTCACTTCTTTGAAGTACAATGTACTGTCGGGCGGCGCGTTGACGACGATCGACTACAACGGCAACCAGTTGTTGCGCGTCCCCAAGATAAGCTTCAGCGCAAGCCCGACGCTGCATCTGTTCAACGACCGCGTGATGGCGCAGCTCACCGTCGAGTACTACAGCGACCGTTACGCCGACGCGGCCAATACCCAGCTGCTGCCGGCCTACACGGTCTTGGACATGAGCGCGCGCTATCAGATCTCCGACGATCTCGCCTTTTATCTCAGCGGCTACAACCTGACCGACGCGATCGGCCTCACGGAGGGCAATCCGCGGGCCGGTGAGGTGCTGTCCACTCAGGCGGGCGCCCCCGTATATCTCGCCCGTCCCATCGTCGGGCGCAACTTCAAGATGTCGCTTCTGTACAAATTCTGACCTGCGCGGGGCGGCCCGCAATGCGGGCCGCCTTTGCCGTTCGAGGAACTTACTTGAATCGGGAGCACTCCGTAACACGGCTGCCTTCTTCTCCGTTTAACCTCCATCTGCGGGTACGCACGCCGACGTGGTCGCGCGGACGCCTCCAGATGGGAGTGGGTCATGATTGGTGACAGACGTGCGCGGCGGGCAAGTTGGGTAGCTTCCAAGGTGATGCCGCATGAGCCGGCGGTTCGAAGATGGCTTCGCAAGTCGAGAGTCGCGGAAAGTGAAATCGACGATATCGTGCAACAGGCTTACTGCAAGCTGGCGGAACTCGATTCCGTCGAGGGCATCCTGCGCCCGGATGCGTACTTCTTCGAAATCGTCCGCCGGCTGTTTGTCGGTAGCGTACGGCGCGCACGCATCGTCAGTCTGGATTCGATCGCCGAGATGGGAACGTTGAACATCGGCACGGATGAACCGTCCCCGGAGCGCGTGGTCGCCGCGCGGCGGGAACTTGACGAAGTCATGCGGCTGATAGATCGTCTTCCCGCTCGTTGCAGAAAAGTATTCCAGCTCAGAAAGATACACGGCCTGTCGCAGAGGGAGATTGCGGCTAGGCTCCGAATCGCCGAAACCACCGTTGAGAACGATGTCGCCAAAGGATTGCGTTTGATCTCACGCGCCCTGCGCGCGCAGTCGGACAAAGAGCCGCAAAGGAGTTTGTCGGAGAGTTATGAAGGACGTCGGACCCGCCGAGCAGATTGAGGAGGCGGCATATGCATGGATCGCGAAACTCGACCGTGAAGGGGCGGGTGCGGAGCTCGAGGCGGAGTTGCAAGCTTGGCTCTCCCAGGACCCGCGCCATCGCGGCGCGTTTCTTCGCGCCCAGGCCATGTGGCAGAAGCTTGACCGGGCATCGCTGGCTCCTGTCCTTCGGCCCGCCGAGGCGCGTCCGAACTTCGTGGTGACACGCCGATTGTTGTTCGCAGGCGGCGGAGCGCTCGCGGCCGCCTGCGCCGGCGTCGTCTGGCATTTTGCCGACGAGAAAGTTCTCGAAACGTCGGTGGGCGAGGTGCGACGCGTGTCCTTGTCCGACGGTTCTACTTTGGTCCTGAACACGGACAGCCGCGTCGCCATTTCGATGAACCGCGATGTGCGGCGCATCCGGCTGGCGAATGGGGAAGCGTGGTTTCAGGTGGCAAAGAATCCGCGCTGGCCTTTCATCGTGGATGCCGGGCGCGTGCATGTGAGGGCCGTAGGAACCGCCTTTTCGGTCCGCCGCCTGGATAACGGCGCCGATGTCTCGGTGACGGAAGGCGTTGTGGAGGCTTGGGTGTCGGGAGCGGATGGCACCAAGGTGCGGATTGACGCCGGTCAAAGCGCCTTCATCGCCGAAGGGCGGCCCGTCAAGCCAAGTCCTGTCGGCGAAACGGAAATCGCACGGCGGCTGGCATGGCGGTCGGGGGAGATCGACCTGAACGGAGAGACGTTGGCGGAGGCGGTTGCCGAGTTCAACCGGTACAATCAGCGCAGAGTGACGGTCGTCGGCGCAAAGCTGCAGTCTCGCCGGGTCTACGGGCTGTTTCGCACAAACGATCCCGAAGGTTTTGCCAAGGCGGCGGCGGTCGCCCTGGGCACGACCGTCGAGGTTACGCCCCGCGATATCTCGATCGGCGAATAGGGCGCTTCGTCTTCTACGGCGCCGCCATGTCGAATTCGACGACCACGCGCTGCGCGTTGCCTTCGTAGCGGCGCTCGCCGCGCGGCTGCCAGGACGGATGCAGGATGATCATGCCCGATTGCGGCCGGATGGATTCCGTCTGGCCGGCGGTCAACCCGTTCGGCACGCGGAAGCCGAACTGCGGCGCGATCATCGCCGGCAGCACGCCGCGCGGATCGGCGAGTTCGCATTCCCCGCCCAGCGCTTCGTCGTCGGATTTCTGATAGCCGTCGTCGACATAATAGACACCCGACCAGAACGCGCCGGGCCGCGCCGCGCGCTCCAGATATTCGCCCTTCTGGCGGGTTGCGGCGGCGGCCGTGATCTTCCAGTCCAGCGTCACGCGGGTGCCGTTGCGCGTCGCGGTCAGGCTGTCGGCGAGATCGCGCAGCACCCGGAACAGGGTTTGCGCCTGCAATCCGCCCCAGACGTCGAAGTCCGCCGCCGAGCGCCAGCCTTCGCTGTTTCGCGCGCCGCCGTCGGCTTGCGCCTTGTCGAGGATGAGCGGCCGGAGCTCTGCGTTGGCTTCCTGCGCCACGGGCAGGAAATGCACGCACACCGGCGTTGCGAACATGCTGCGGATTTGGGGTTTGGAAGCGACCATGGGTTCCCGGAGTGAAATCTCTTTTATTCAATCACGATTTTCGGCGCGGCGCGCTGCGAAGTGGCGATTTTCGCCGCCACCTCCTTGGCAATCAACAGGAAAGCCTTGGCCTCCGCGCTCTCCGGGGCGATTGCGACGATCGGCGTGCCGGCATCCGAGGTCTCGCGGATGGCCGGAACCAGCGGAATTTCGCCCAGGAAAGGCGTGTCCAGTTTTTTCGCCGTCTCCCGCGCTCCGCCATGGCCGAAGATATGGCTTTCGTGTCCGCAATGGGGACAGACGAAGGTGCTCATGTTTTCGACGATGCCGAACACCGGCACCTCGGTCTTGCGGAACATCGCCAGGCCCTTGCGCGCGTCGATCAATGCGATGTCCTGCGGCGTGGAGACGATCACCGCGCCCTTCAGCGGCACGCGCTGCGCAATGGTGAGCTGCGCGTCGCCGGTGCCCGGCGGCATGTCGATCACCAAGACGTCGAGCGGCGCCCAGGCGACGTCGTTCATCATCTGCGTCAGCGCGTTCTGCACCATCGGCCCGCGCCAGATCATCGGCGTGTCCTCGCCGACCATGAAACCGATCGACATCGTCTTGAGACCGTAGCGCGTGATCGGCGCCACCTTGTCGCCGGCGGCTTGCGGCTTTTCGGTGATGGCGAGAAGCCGCGGCACGCTCGGTCCATAGATATCCGCGTCGAGCAGTCCCACTTTCAATCCCAACGCTTTCAGACCCAGCGCCAGATTCACCGCCACTGTCGATTTGCCGACGCCGCCTTTGCCGCTCGCCACCGCGATGACGGCGGCGACGCCTGGAATGCCGTTCTGCTGCGCCGGCGCATGCCGATGTGCGCGATGGCCGCCCGGCTCGGGCGCCGCCTCCGCGTGCGCCGTCAGCACCGCGGTCACCGACAGCACGCCGGGAAGCTTATGCACCGCGTCCTCACAGGCCTTGCGCAGCGGCTCGGCTTGGCGTCCGCGCGCCGGATCGACCTCCAGCGCAAATCCGACATGGCCGTCCTTGACCACGAGGCCGTGCACCAGGTCTCCGTGCACGACGCTGCGGCCGCTCTGCGAATCGATGACGCTGTCAAGCGCCTTCAACACATCGTCTTTTGTGGCTTGCGGCATGGTTTGCGCCCTGGTGTGGATGCACATATAACGGCGGCGAGGCGGAAAACAAGAAACACGGGATGCCCTGGAACAACCAAGGTGGCGGCAACGGCTCAAGCGGCCAGGGTCCTAAAGGGCCGTGGGGGTCGTCTTCATCGAACAACAACGGCATGCGGCCGCCGGATTTCGACGAGCTTTTACGCCGTCTGCGGGACAGCCTGAAGCGTTATTTGCCGGCCGGCGGGCTGGGGAAAGGCGGCATGACGGTCGCCGGCCTCGCGGTCGTGATTCTCTGGCTGCTGAGCGGTTTTTATATCGTTAGCCCCTATGAACAGGGTGTGGTGCTGCGATTCGGCAAGTTCATTCGTCACACCGCGCCCGGCGTCAATTATCATCTGCCCTGGCCGATCGAGACGGCCTATACGCCCGAGGTCACGCGCCAGAAGCAGACCAATATCGGTTATCGCATCACCTCCGATAACAACAATCAGTCGCAGACCGAGGACATTCCCGACGAGAGCCTGATGCTCACCGGCGACGAGAATATCGTCGACATCAACTTCACCGTCTTCTGGCAGATCAAGGACGCCAACGCTTATCTGTTCAACGTCGAGAATCCGGAAGCGACGGTCAAAGCGGTCGCCGAAAGCGCCATGCGCGAAGCGGTGGGGCAGGACCAGATGGATTTGATCCTCACCTCCGACCGCGAGAAGGTTCAGGTGAAGGTCCAGAAGCTGATGCAGGAGGCGCTCGATTCCTATCGCGCCGGCATCTTGGTGACCGACGTGCAGATGCAGAAGGCCGAGCCGCCCGATGACGTGCGCGCCGCTTATCTCGACGTGCAGGCGGCGCTGGCCGATCAGGATCGCAAGCGCAACGAAGCCGAAGCCTATGCCAACCAGATCATTCCCCAGGCGCGCGGCGCCGCGGCCCAGATCGTCCAGGACGCCGAGGCTTATCGCCAGCAGGTGATCGCCGAGGCCACCGGCGCCGCGAAGCGTTTTCTCTTGATCGATCAGGAATACAAGAAAGCGCCGGAGGTGACGCGCCGCCGCATCTATCTGGAGACCATGACGCAGGTGTTGGCGCCGATGAACAAGGTCATCGTCGATGACTCCGCCAAGGGCGTGGTGCCTTACTTCCAGCTGCCGATGTCGAAGGTCCTGCCGGCGCCGTCCGCGCCGCAGCGCCAGCCGGCCGACCAGTCCGCGGCTCCGGCGCCGCCCACGGCAGCGCCTGCGGATCAGGGAGGCGGCCAATGAACCGCACCCTCGGCATCACCGTCGCCGTCGCCATCCTCTTCGTGCTGGGCGTGCTGTTCTCCTGCATCTTCACCGTCAACCAGACGCAGCAGGCGCTGGTCGTCCAGTTCGGCGCGCCGCAGGAAATGGCCGCCGAGCCGGGGCTGCATTTCAAGCTGCCCTGGCAGCAGGTTTATTTCTTCGACAAGCGGCTGCTGGATCTCGACGCCAAGAGCGAAGAGGTGATTTCGCAGGATTCGAAACGCATCCAGGTCGACGCCTTCGCGCGCTGGCGCATCGTCGATCCGCTGTTGTTCTACCAGACGCTGGTCAACCAGGACACGGCGCTGGTGAGGTTGACGCCGATCCTCTCCTCCAACATCCGCCGCGTCCTCGGTTCGCAGAATTTCGCCGCCATGCTGTCGGCCAAACGCTCGACGCTGATGCACGAGATTCGCGACAATATGAACCAGAACGTGAAGGGCTACGGCATCGTCATCGCCGATGTGCGGATCAGCCGCGCCGATCTGCCGCCGGAGAACAGCGTCGCCATCTATCACCGCATGCAGAAGGAGCGGCAGCGCGCCGCCGCCGAGTTCCGCGCCGAGGGCGACGAAACCGCGCAGCGTATCCGCGCCCGCGCCGAACGCGAGGTGACGGTGATCAAGGCCGAAGCCACCCGCGAGTCGGAAATCCTGCGCGGCGAGGGTGACGCGGAGAAAACCAGAATCCTCGCGCAGGCTTACGGCCAGGACCCGCAGTTCTTCGCCTTCTATCGCGCCATGCAGTCTTACAAGACGGCGCTTCCGGGCAACAACACGACGGTGGTGCTCTCGCCCAACGGCGATTTTCTCAAATATCTGAGCAAGGGCCCCGGCGGCGGGAACGGAAAGTAAGACTTTCCCCCCATTTCATGGCATATCGTGTCCGGGAACCGGGAGGGTGCAGATGACGCGCCAGATCATGCTCGCAGGAACGGCCGTCGCCGCCATCGCCTGCATGCTTTCGGTCGCGGGCTGGGGCGGGCCGTCCGGCCATCGTCGCGGCGATACCGGCAGTTTCCGTCACGACGCCTGCATGACGGCCGGCAACGCAAACATGATCGTCTGCAAACCGGGACACGCGGGCTTTTCGGAAGCTTTGGGCGATCGGTTACTTCAACTCATGCCCGACAAGAAGAAGGCGGTATTGCTGCAAACCAGCGGCGTCGACGCAGACCGGTCGATCGGAGATCAGGTTCGGACATATCTGGCGAAGCACGGTTACGCGGTTCGGCGCGCCGCCATTGGTATGATGGGACCGCCGCAGGACGATGCGTTCACGCCGCGCGGCAGTCCGTACCGGCTGACAATAGAGCCGCCGGCAGGCGGATGACCGTCGCGGAACGGTCATTTCTGTGCCGTGCCGGCAATCCCGTCGAGGGCGGCGACGGTGTCCTTCGGCAGGTCGAGATCGGCGGCGGCGAGATTCTCGCGCAGATGCGCCGGCGATGAGGTCCCCGGAATCAGAAGGATGTTCGGGGCGCGGCGCAACAGCCAGGCCAGCGCCACCTGCATGGGCGTGGCGCCCAGGCGTTGCGCGACTCCGGACAAGGTTGACGACTGCAGCGGCGTG
Organism: Alphaproteobacteria bacterium; assembly: GCA_018970685.1. GTDB lineage: Bacteria > Pseudomonadota > Alphaproteobacteria > Micropepsales > Micropepsaceae > Rhizomicrobium. The sequence goes on from JAGWVX010000059.1 coordinate 10,848, forward strand.
AAGCCGCCGAGCGGGAAGA
>JAGWVX010000482.1 GCA_018970685.1 Alphaproteobacteria bacterium
CCGCTGTCGCAGGAAGAGCAGCTAAAGCTCGTTCAACCCTGGCTCGGCCAAGGTAACCTGGTTGCCGATCTACCGCTGCCGCAGCTGATCGACGCCGAGATCGTTCCCGGTTCCGATATCGACATTTCCGAACTGTCCAGGCGGCTGAAGCATGCGGCTCCCGATTCCTTTCTCGACGACCACAGCCATTGGATCGGTCGGCTTCGCGATCTGGCAGAATCCGTCGTGTGGTCCGCCTATGGGGTTCTGCTGTTAATCGCGATCGCGACGGCTTCGGCCGTTTCGTTCGCGACACGCGCGGGGCTCGATGCCCATCACGAGATGGTGGCACTGTTACATCAGATGGGCGCTCATTCCGGGTTCATCGCCCGCGCCTTTGAGTGGCATTATTTCCGCGCGGCCCTGTTCGCCGCTGCGGCCGGGGCCGGCTTCGCTACGGTCGCTTTCATTGCGGCAAGCGGGCTGCAATTCGCCGGCATCGAGGCCGTTCCGTTCTTGCCGCCCCTGGCACTCAAACCGGCCGAGCTGCCATGGTTGTTCGCAGTTCCAGCGGTCGCCAGCCTGATTGCCTTGGCCACGGCGCGCCTGTCCGTTTTGGCGGCTCTGCGTAAGATTTACTGAGCGCAATGTCCGGACGTTTCCCGGATTTTCCCAGCGATGCGCCAGAGATGCGCCAGAGATGCGCCAGAGATGCGAAATTAATCGTCTTATTCTAAGTTAAGCCCGGTACCGAGGAGCCCCCACGTTGCTAAGACGGACCATCATCTTCGTCGTCGGCCTTTACGTTCTGGGTTTTGTCATTTTCGTGACGCGCTTGCCGAAGACCCCGAGCGACCTGCGCCATATCGACGGCATTGTCGCGCTGACCGGCGGAGACACACGTCTGGACGCAGCGGTGACGCTGTTTGAGAAAGGGGTCGGTAAACGGCTGCTCATTTCGGGCGTCAACCCCCAGACCACCAAGGCTGAATTGAAAAAGCTGGCGCATGGCGGTCACAGATTCGATTGCTGCGCCGATCTCGGCTATGCGGCGGAAAACACACACGGCAACGCCCAGGAGGCAGCCTCATGGGCGCGCTTCTATCATTTCCGGAAGCTGCTCATCGTGACGGCGCGCTATCACATGCCGAGAAGCCTTGCCGAATTTCGGGCGACCATGCCGGGTATGAAGATTGCCGCCTACCCGGTTGAACCGGAGAGCATCAACCTGGAGGGTTGGTGGCATAATCCGCGCGCGCTTTTCGTATTGCACGCGGAATATGCGAAGTATTTGGCGGTGTCCGCGCTGTCAGTCGTTGACCGGGAAATGCGCGCCCTTGACCGCAGCGCGCGCCGCGGCGAGTCTGCTTCCGCTTCGTAACGGTTTTCGCCGTGACTTTCTTCCGTTCAGCACTGTTCTTCCTGTGGTTCGCCGCGGTCTCCGTGGTGTTGAATGTTGGCGCGCTGCCGGCTTTGCTGCTGCCGCGGCGGGTAACGGTATGGGCCGCAAGGGCGTGGTCGGCCTCGACACTATGGGGGCTGAAAGTATTTACCGGCCTCGACTTCGACGTGCGCGGAGAAATCCCGGCGCCGGGCACGCTTGTTGCGGTCAAGCATATGAGCATGTGGGATACGCTTGCGATCTATCTTCTGCTGCCCGATCCCGCGGTCGTGCTGAAGCGCGAGCTTCTGAACATCCCGTTCTATGGCTGGTATGCCCGGAAGGTCCGCATGATCGCGATCGATCGTCGCGGGCATGCCGGCGCCTTGCGCAAAATGGCGGCACAGGCGCGCCGAGCAGTCGGCGAGGGGCGTAGCGTCATCATCTTTCCAGAGGGTACCCGCAAAAATCCCGGCGCGCCCCCTGACTACAAACCGGGCGTCGCAGGTCTTTACGGTCAGCTCGATGTCGCATGCGTGCCGGTGGCGTTGAATTCAGGATTATTTTGGACGGGCCCCGGCGGCTTTCTGAAGAAGCGCGGGCGCATCACCATCGCGTTCCTGCCCAAGATTCCGGCCGGCCTGAAGCGCACCGAATTCATGCGCACCCTGGAGGACCGGATCGAGACGGCAACCGCCGAGCTGGTGGC
>JAGWVX010000483.1 GCA_018970685.1 Alphaproteobacteria bacterium
GGGACGTTGGCGATCCCAACCGTCTGTCGGCGGGCCGCAAAAGCGCGACCATGCTGCAATGGATCGAAGATCTCCGGCCGAAGATTCCGGCCAAGGCCTATTACGGTTGTCTCGGCTGGGCCTACGCCAAATATGCCGCCACGCAGGACCGGTTTGGCGCGCTGAAACTTTATCTCAACGCCGTGTTGCACGGCTGCTATCGCCCCTCGCTGGCGATGATCGTCTTTCTGCAGATTTTCCTGACCGACCGTGCCTATCGCCGGCTGGCCGATACTGCCGTCGCACGGTTCGGCGCAGGGTTTCGGGCGCGCCGCTAGGCCTTGAGCCACAAGATGCCGTTGGCCCATGAGGGCTCGCGCGGATGACGGCGACGTCGCAAGGTTTTGCCGGGACCGTCGTCTCGATTTGGTGCATGGCCCGGCGCAAAACAGCGCGAAGGAGGCGCGGCGCTCCTGACGCCCATTTTCGATATTTCATGCCGCGCGTTTATCGATGGTTGACCGTCGTGTCTTATGTTTCGGCGGATGACGCAGCGGATCCTCCTGGCAACGACCGTCAAATGGCCGTCGGCAGCTTATCTGGCAGGCGCTTTTGCGTCGCTGGGTTGTCGGGTCGAGGCGTTGTTTCCGCGCGGCCATGTGCTGGCCGCCAGCCGGCATGTAAGCCGCGCCCACGGCTATCATCCGTTGCGTTCTTCGGCATCGTTTGCTGCGGCGGTTGCAGCGGCGAAACCGGATATCGTCGTCCCGTGCGACGACCGTGCGGTCACGCTTCTTTTGTCGCTCCGCCCGTCGACGCCGGATTTTTCGGCGCTTCTGGAGCGCTCTCTGGGCCGGATCGAGTCCTATCCGGTGATGATGGCGCGCAGCGGCGCCATTGCGGCGGCGCGTGCCGAAGGGGTCGCGGCGCCGTTGACGGTCCCGGTGAGCGATGAACACGGCCTCTTGGCCGCCTTGGAAAGCGTCGGGCTGCCCGCCGTGCTGAAGACGGATGGAAGCTGGGGCGGCGGAAGCGTCGCTGTCGTGCATTCGCGCGAACAGGCGAGGAAGGCGTTTCGCAAACTTTCCCGTATGCCGTCGCGGCTGCACAGCGTGGCGCGCGCCGTCCGGCGCCGGGATGCGCATTTCCTTCAGGCCGCTTATCGCCCGCATGCGGCCGCGGTCCATCTGCAGCAATTCGTCAAAGGCAGGCCGGCGACCAGCGCCTTCGCCTGCCGCGACGGCGAAGTCCTTGCGGCTGTCCATGTGGACGTCGCGGCTTGGCAAGGCGCGACCGGGCCTGCGGCTCTGCTCAAGCGCACGAATTGCCCTCGAATGAACGACGCGGCGCGCCGCATTGCGCGGCGTTTCGGGCTCAACGGCTTGCAAGGACTCGATTTTGTCCGCGACGAGGCGGGCACACCGCAGCTGATCGAGATCAATCCGCGAGCGACGCAGATCTGTCATTTGGCGTTCGGCGCGGGGTGCGATCTGCCGGCGGCACTGCTCGGCCTGCCGCCGCGTGCGACCGTCACCGACAAGCAGCTGATCGCGCTTTTTCCGCAGGAGTGGCTGCGGAACCCCTCGGAATTGCCGCCGGCCGGAGCCTATCGCGACGTTCCTTGGGACGATCCGGGCGTTGTTGCCGCGGTCGGCGTGGATCCGCTTAAACCCGCTGGCTGGACCGAAGACTGGCCGCTTGGGACGCCTTCGCTGCGTCCGCGACGCTCGGCATTTTAACGGTTCGGCACTGCGCCAATCGCCGTTTCCCGGCATCTTGTCGCCTAGAAATGTTTAAGAAGAGCCGCGGTGTTAACCATTCGTCAGCGCAAACAGGGGTAAACCGGCCAAAGGTGCCGAAGGAAGGCTCGAGGCCGACCGGAAGCGAAGGGCGATCATCCCGGTCCATGGCCATCGACAGAACCGCGCCAAGCTTGACGTCTTCCGCCGGGGGCACCGCCGCCGAAGCGCCGTTTGGGGTTTCCGACCTCCTGCGCGTTCTGCGCGAACGCCGTGTCATGATCCGCAACGTGACGATCCTGGTCGTGCTCCTGACCGTGGTCGTCGTGATGTCGCTGCCGACGCT
>JAGWVX010000484.1 GCA_018970685.1 Alphaproteobacteria bacterium
CGAGATGATCATCGGCTCGCTGGCAGTGGTGGTTTTCCGCTCGGTCGTGACGGCGCTCGGCATCCTGCTAATCGGGGCGGCGTTCGGTGTTGTTACGATGCATGCTCTCGGGGAATTCCTCTTCTGGGTGGTTGGGGTGTCGGCGATCTTCGGGTTGATCGGCATCATTGTCGGGCTGTGGTCGAAGAACTTCGAACAGCTCACGATGCTCAACGTCTTCTTCATTACCCCGCTGTCTTTTGTCGGTGGCGTCTTCAACACGGTCAGCATGCTGCCGCCATGGTTGCGCTGGCTGGCCTACGGCAACCCGTTCTTCTATTTCATCAACGGGTTGCGCCATTCTATGATCGGCTTCAGCGAGGGATCGGAGGCCTTTGGCGCCGTCTTCACGGTGGCGCTGTGCGCGATCCTGGGGGCGTGGGTCTGGCGGCTTTTTTCCATCGGCTGGGGTTTGCGCGAATAGTCGCGCAGCCTTGTTAACGCTTTGACATTGCGATTTTTTTAACCATTCGCCATGGACGTCCTATAAGTGCGACCGTATTCTCCGCGCGCGTCCGCCATCAGATTCACGATTGGAATCGCCGCGCATAGCTGAGGAGACGAAAATCCTATGCCTGCCTTTTTGCGTTTTGCGTCGATCTTTGCCGTGGCCGGTGTTTTCGTCGCCGCTTCCGCCTTGGCGGACCAGAAGCCGACGCTTTTGGGCGTCTCGAAGAGCTGGTCTGCGTATCAGACGACGACGGGCGATGGCAGGGTTTGTTATGCGCTGTCCAAGCCGAAGTCGACCGAGCCGAGGAAAGTCACGCGCGATCCCATCTATTTGCTGGTCAGCGATTGGCCTGACCGCAAGGCGGACGCTGAACTGGAAGTCGTGCCGGGCTATCCCTACAAAGACGGCGAGCCGGTGCTGGCGCAGGTCGGTTCCGATAAGACCGAATTCTTCACGCGCAACGACGGCGGCTCCGGCGCCGCGTGGGTCAAGAATCCGGACGACGAAGTGAAGCTTATCGCGGCGATGCGCAGAGGCAGCACAATCACCATCAGCGGCGTATCTCGCCGCGGCACACGTACGCGGGATACGTATTCACTTAGCGGTATTTCCGCCATGCTGGACAAAATCCACGCTGCCTGCTCGAAATGAGGCATGAGTTTCGCCCTTCGGCAAGCGCGGGGTGGAGACTTGGGTTGAGCCTCATGCCGGACCTGCCGAAGCATGACGGCGGCGCAGGTTAAATGACGGACACATCGCCCATTATCGGTCTTTCTCAGGACGCGCTGAAAGCCGCGTTGATCTCCGCCGGCGTGACGGAGAAGGCTGCAGGCATGCGCACGCGCCAGTTGTGGAACTGGATCTACGTTCACGGTGCGCGCAACTTCGCGTCCATGACCAACCTAGCCAAGGATTTTCGTGCGGAAATGTCTCAAAAGCTTGCATTGGCGCGGCCGGAGGTAGTCACCGAACAGATTTCCTCGGACGGCACGCGCAAATGGCTGTTGCGTTCGGGCGGTCAGGAATTTGAGACCGTTTTTATCCCCGAGCCGGGCCGCGGCACGCTCTGCGTTTCGAGCCAGGTCGGTTGCACACTGAATTGCCGCTTCTGCCATACGGGCACCCAGAAGCTGGTGCGCAACCTGACGCCGGCTGAGATCGTCGGCCAAGTGATGGTGGCGCGCGACGCGATCGAGGATTGGCCGAGCACCGGCGAGAACCGCCGCGTCACCAATGTCGTGATGATGGGCATGGGCGAGCCGCTCTTCAACTTCGACAACGTCAAGGCGGCGCTGGCCATCGTCGCCGACGGTGATGCGTTGGCTTTGTCCAAGCGCCGCGTCACGCTCTCTACGGCCGGCGTGGTTCCCATGATCAAGCGGGCGGGCGAGGAGATCGGCTCTGCGCTCGCGATTTCGCTGCACGCTGTGCGCGACGACATCCGCGACATCATTGTGCCGTTGAACAAGAAATATCCGCTCAAGGAACTGCTGGCGGCCTGCCGCGCCTATCCCGGCGTGTCGAACGCACGGCGCATCACCTTCGAATATGTGATGCTGAAAGGCGTCAA
>JAGWVX010000060.1 GCA_018970685.1 Alphaproteobacteria bacterium
TCGGCTACCGCAACGCCCAAGCCACGGTGATCGCGCCGACCGGCACCATCGGCCTGGTCATGGACTGCGACACCACCGGTGTCGAGCCGGACTTCGCGCTGGTGAAGTTCAAGAAGTTGGCCGGCGGCGGTTACTTCAAGATCATCAACCGCTGTGTCCCCGAAGCGCTGGCCACGCTGGGCTACGACGAGAAACAGATCGACGATATCGTCGCCTATGCAGTCGGCCACGGCACGCTCGAAACCTATACCGGCGCGCTCAACTACGACGTCCTGCGCAACAAGGGTTTCGACGAGGAAGAAATCGGCAAGATCGAAGCAGCCCTGGAATCGGCGTTCGACATCCGCTTCGTCTTCAACAAATGGACGCTGGGCGAGACCTTCTGCGCCGAGACGCTCGGTCTCGAGGCCGCGGCGATGGATGCGGCCGATTTCGACATGCTCAAGGCGCTGGGCTTCGCCAAGACCGACGTCGACACGGCGAACCTCTACGTCTGCGGCGCCATGACCCTGGAAGGCGCGCCGCACCTGAAGGCGGAGCATCTGCCGGTCTTCGACTGCGCCAACCCATGCGGCCGCATCGGCAAGCGTTCGCTGAGCGTGGAAAGCCACATCCGCATGATGGCCGCCGTGCAGCCGTTCGTCTCGGGCGCCATCTCCAAGACCATCAACATGCCGAATTCGGCGGGCGTGAAGGAATGCGGCGAAAGCTATCTGCTTTCTTGGAAACTGGCGCTGAAGGCCAATGCGCTCTACCGCGACGGCTCAAAGCTGTCGCAACCGCTGGCCAGCCAGATATTCGCCTTCGACGACGAGGAAGACGAGCTGGACGAGGTTATCGCGGCTCCGGCCGCGGCGAGGACGACGGCGATCTCCGAACGCGTGGTCGAGAAGATCGTCGAGCGGGTTGTGCGGGAACGCGAACGCGAGACCCTGCCGCAGCGCCGCAAAGGTTACACCCAGAAAGCCATCGTCGGCGGGCACAAGGTCTATCTGCGCACCGGCGAATACGAAGACGGCCGCCCGGGCGAAATCTTCATCGACATGCACAAGGAAGGCGCCGCTTTCCGGTCGCTGATGAACAATTTCGCTATCGCCATCTCGATCGGCTTGCAATACGGCGTGCCGCTGGAGGAATTCGTCGATGCGTTCACCTTCACGCGTTTCGAACCCGCAGGCATGGTGATCGGCAACGACTCGATCAAGAACGCCACCAGCGTTCTCGACTACATCTTCCGCGAACTGGCCGTGTCCTATCTCGGCCGCAACGACCTGGCGCACGTATCTCCGTCGCACGACGAGGATCTCGGCGGAGGCGTCGCGGAAGGCCAGCGGTCGGCCAAGGACATCGCACAGGCGGTGAATCGCACAACTTCCGTCGGTTATGTCCGCGGCAATTTCCATCGCATCGCTTTGGTGCGCGGCGGTGCTGCGCCCAAGATGATGGAGATGCACGATCACGAGCCCGAGCATGAACTCGGACATCACGACGCGCACAGCCACGACGACGAAGCCGAAGAGTTCCTCGAGCCCCACCACGATGCCATCGACCTGAGCGAGATCGCGTCCAGTGTGGAGGCGTCGTTGGCATCGCTCGACATCCAGACGTCGAACCCGGTGGGCGCCGCGGTGGCCGCCATCGAGACGCGCCTGTCGGCCGGCTCGACCCATGCCAAGCGCGTCGCCGAAGCCCGCATGAAAGGCTACGAGGGCGACGCGTGCGGCTCCTGCGGGAACTTCACGCTGGTCCGCAACGGCACCTGCATGAAGTGCAACACCTGCGGCTCGACGAGCGGCTGCAGCTAGGAAGCGACGCACAAGCCAAATATCTCAGGTTCAAATCCCCTCGCCAGATTGGTGAGGGGATTTGTGTTTGAGGCCATAATGCTTCTTCGTCCTCCTTCGAGACGGTTTCTTTAGGTGGCTCCGCGCCGGTGCGCTGGCGTGCCGACGCAACACGAGCATCTCCAAGGATGGGGAACGCAATGGGCATGCTAAAGACTTCCGCAGCGCGGGCGCGCTCGGAGGTTTGCGTGTCCCCCCGTTTTGGACAAACGAGGGGCGGTGCGGGACGCCACGAGGGGCGTGCGCACGGTACTTCTCTCGTCCGCGCCTTGGGGGCCACGGACAGCTCTGGGCCACCTCACGGCGCCCCGCACCCGGCGATTTTCGGCGCACTTCCGTCCGCGCTTTCCCCGGTCGCCCCTGCTGAGAGGCGGATCTGCGCACTCGTCCCCGAGTGTTGGCCGCAGACGGGACTTGCGTCCCCCGGCTTAGCAATCGTCTCGCGCGTGTCGCCCTCTCCCCGTCGGGATTTGTGGGCGGACGCGGCGAACGGCTGCACCTCTAAGTCCGTCCGGTTCGTTACGCCGCACTTCCTCAGACGCCGATTGCACCCCGCGATACGGACGGTCCGGGCCGCCCCCTCATGGGGTCCAATAATACTGATGTGGGGTGCCAAACCAGTATTTCAACCCTCACAGGCAAATATATTTGCTGCACGTAAGAGTAATTTTCATCCGCATAAAGAGAAGTGCAGCGGGGTGCGGCGCCGGGCTACGGCGCGGCCGCGCCGAGGCGGGATCAGCGCGGTCCGTCCTTCGCGTCTGCGAAAGCGTCCGGCTCCGGGCTGCGCAGCGCGTCAGCGCCGGCGAGCATGCCGATTGCCGCGGCGCTGGCGCGCGCATCGCCGGTATAATAACCCCTCAGCAGAAAGAACGAGAAGAACGCGCCGGCCAGCGAGATCAAAATTACGGCGCCCATCGGCGCACCGGCCGACAGCAGTCCCGCGGCGGTGGCAAGCGCGGTCGAGCCGCCGACATCCCAACCGCCTTCGGCGGCGATATGAAAGCGCGCCACACAAGGCGAACGCTTCGACTGGTTGTAGACCGCGGTCATCATCGTGGGCAGGTAAAGGCAGGCGATCAGCGAACCGAATGCGTTGGCGACGACCGCGAACACCGCGTCGCCGTAGCTGGCCGCGCGGATCACCGTGGTCAGAACCAGGATGCCGAGAGCGATCCAGGCGGCGCGCCTGCCGTGGCCGTCGTCGATGAAGCGGCCGAGAAGGAGACCGCTGACGGCGCCGACCAACGCGGCGATCGCCATGGCGCCGCCGAAGGTCTGGAAGTTCTCGCCCAACGAAATGAACAGCGCGAGCTGCCAGACGAAAACCAGGCCGCAAGCGATCCAGCCATCGGCGACGAACAGCAACACGCCGGGCAGCGCCTTGCGGAAAGCGTTCGGCGCTTCCTTGGCGATCTTCACATTGGGCGTGAAGAGGACAGGGATCGCGGCGCACAGCAGCACCACGGCGGTGGTGCGGAAGGCGATGCGCGGGCCGAGCGTCACCAGCGCCCAGCCGCCGATCAACGGGCCCGCAATGCCGATGATCGCCGCGGTGGCCTCGCGCACGCTGATCTGCTGGCCGCGATGTTCGGCGTCGCCATGGGCGGCGAAATAGGCGTGATACGTCGTCCAATAAAGGGCATCCGCGACGGCGGCGACGGCGATCAGCATGTAAAGATGCGCGCCCACGCCGTGCACTTCGGCCAGGAAGGGGTATTGCAAGCCGGAACCGATGGTGCCGCAAACCAGCAGCGGTTTGAGGCCGAAACGCTTGGCGAGCGGCAGGACGGCAGGGCGCAGGAAGAAACGTCCCGCCAGGATGGCGGCGAGCGACAGCAGCACGGCGGGCACCGGCACGCCGGCCTTCAAAAGAAACACCGTGTAGAAAGCGCCGCTGCCCGTCAGCGCCAGCGAATGGATGCCGTAATGGACGTTGAGCAGGTTGACGGTGCGATTGCGGAAATAAGCCATGAAGCCGTGAAATCCCGGATACGGCCAACGCTCAACCGCCGCCCGAATAGCTTTCTATATCCAACGGCTTCGGCTGCACATAAGCCGGGCGGCGATGCCGCAAAGAGCGGAGTGGCTTTTCGCCTCATTCCCGTGGATACGCCGGCAGCGTATTTTTTCTTGCCATTTATACGCTGGCCATTTATACGCTGGCCATTTATACGCTGGTGGCGTATTATATCACTCGTCAGGATTGTTCGTACCCGTCGCTATTCCAAAGACATCAAGAAATCGATGAGCAAGAGAACGAAACTCGGGCTGGCGCTTGAAGAAGGTTTGCGCGAAGCGCTCGCCTGGAAACGCGGCGAGTTAGAACTGAAAATGCGGACCATCGAGCTGATGACGCCCAAGCGCGTGAAGGCCATCCGCAAGTCCGTCGCCAAAAGTCCGCGCGAGTTCGAGCGCCGCTTCGGCGTTCCGGCGCGCACGATCGAGGGATGGGAACAAGGAAAGAAGGTGGACGTCGCGGCGCACGTACTTCTCACGGTGATCGAGAAAGAGCCGGAAGCGGTGGAGAGGGCGTTGGCTGATACCTAGAGGAAAGGGGACAGTAAATCATCTACGCCCGAATAACTTCTCGATATCGTTCAGCTTCAGCTCCACATAAGTCGGTCGTCCGTGGTTGCACTGGCCGGAATGGGGCGTGGCTTCCATCTCGCGCAGCAGCGCGTTCATCTCATCGGCGGTGAGGCGTCGGCCGGCACGCACCGACGTGTGGCAGGCCAGCGTGCCGGCGACCTCTTCCAGGCGTTCCTTGAGCGACAGCGCGCTGCCCGTTTCGGCGATGTCGTCGGCGAGATCGCGCATCAGCCCCTTTAAATCCATCCGGCCGAGCATGGCAGGCACTTCGCGCACCACCACGGCGTCGGCGCCGAAGGCCTCCACCACGAGGCCAAGTTCGGCAAGTTCGACGGCGCGCGAGACGAGGCGATCCACTTCCGCCGGATCGAGGTCCACGACTTCGGGCACCAAGAGCGATTGCCGCGCGATGCCGCCCTCGTCGATCGCGCGCTTCATGCGCTCATAGGTGAGGCGCTCATGCGCGGCGTGCTGATCGACGATGACGATGCCGTCGGCGGTCTGCGCCACGATGTAGGTCTCGTGCAGCTGGGCGCGCGCGGCGCCAAGCGGATTGCCGGCGGCTGGCGTTTCGGACGGCGTTTCGACGCGGGCGGACGGCGCGTCGCCGACGAACAACGGGGACTGGAAGTCGCGGCCGGGATCGTCGAAGCCGTAAGCGCGCATCGGCGGCGGACGGAATTCCGGCTCGGCATAGCCGCTGTGCGGACGCAGCGCCGCCAGCGCATCGCCCGCCACCGTGGTGGACGCCTTGTGGCCGGCTTCGGCCAGCGCATGCTTGAGCGAGGAGACGATCAGTCCACGGACCAATCCGGCGTCGCGGAACCGAACCTCGGTTTTGGCGGGATGCACGTTGACATCGACGAAGGCCGGATCGCATTCGAGAAACAACGCCAGCGCGGGATGGCGGTCGCGCGCCAGAAAATCCGCATAGGCGCCGCGCACCGCGCCGACCAGCAGCTTGTCGCGCACCGGACGGCCGTTGACGAAAAGGAACTGCATCTGCGCGTTGGCGCGGTTGTAGGTCGGCACGCCGGCATAGCCGAAGACGCGCACGCCCTCGCGCGCGGTCTCCACCGGCACGGCGTTGTCGGAGAACTCGCGGCCCATGATGCGCGACAGGCGCTTGAGGCGGCCGGCAAAGAGATCGGCTTCCGCAGGCAGATCGAGCACGCGCTTGCCGTCGAGCGTCAGCGAGAAAGCAACGTCGGCGCGCGCCATGGCCAGGCGCTTGACCACGTCCTGCGTGGCGAGATCTTCCGAGCGTGCGGATTTCAAGAACTTGAGCCGCGCCGGCGTGGCGAAAAACAGCTCGCGCACTTCCACGCGCGTGCCGTGCTGCCCCTTGGCGCGAAAACCGGCGGGCATCGGGCCGCGCATTCGGCCGCCGTCGACGCGCACCTCGTGCGCTTCGCTCTTCTGCGAGCGGCTGACGATGGAGAGCCGCCCCACCGCGCCGATGGACGGCAGCGCCTCGCCGCGGAAGCCCATGGTGCGAATGTGCGAGAGATCGTCGTCGCCGAGCTTGGAGGTGGCATGGCGTTCCACCGCCAGGACGAGGTCGTCGGCCTCCATGCCCTCGCCGTCGTCTTCCACCAGGATCAGATCGCCGCCGCCGTTCGAGACCGCGATGTCGATGCGCGCGGCGCCGGCGTCGAGCGCATTCTCCACCAGTTCCTTGACGGCGCTGGCGGGCCGCTCGACCACCTCGCCCGCGGCGATGCGGTTGACCATGCCTTCGGAAAGACGGCGGATTCTCATGGCGGGAGTGTAGCGGATTTGGAGAAGGTGCACGCAACGAAATGCCCGTTACCCTTCCCGGGAGAAAGGGGCAAACCGCCCAAGGCGGTTTGGCGAGGCGTGTGCCGCGCACCACATACGCCGGCCGTTGCCGCTTCCGCGGCATGCGCCCGCCGCGTATAGTCGCCTGGGGCCGAATTATCGGGGGCGAACATGCGCACGGTTGCGAGCACAGTTTTTTCGAGTCTGTTCTTGGTGCTTGTGGCGGCCGTTCCGGCGCACGCCGACGACGGCACCGTGAATCAAGTGGCGCAGTTCGCCAACAACGGCGTCGTGGCGGAGATCGATACCTATACGAATAAGAATGTCGTGGTCGCCATCCTGGTTCTGAAAGCAAACGGGCAGACCCAGACCTTCGCTTTCGACCGCAACGATTGGCCGGCGGTGGAGCGCCTGTGGAATGCCGCCCGCGACGTAAACGGGCAGCAATACGTCTCCATCGGGTCCTTGGCGGAGGTCGGCACCACCGAGAAATGCGTTCTCCTGGCCGCGAGCGGCCCGACGGTCCGCCTGACCATCGTCAGTCCGATCGCGGGGGCGCTGACGTTCGACCTGTCGCGCGAGGAGGTGCAGGACTTCGACGCCAAGCTGAGGCAGGCCGCCTCGGTGACGACGGCGTCTTGAGGCGGCATCGCTTCGGCGAGCGGAAATAAACCACCTGTATCCGACAGGATCCGTCAGGGGGCGGACGAATCCGCAGCGGCGTCGCCCGCATTTTCCTTGGGCAATGTCCCCGCGACGACCACGGTCATCTGCGAGGGATTGAAGAGGCGGCGGGCCGCCGCGCGCACGTCGTCGGCGGAGACCGCGTCGATCATGTCGTTGCGCTTGTCGAGATAATCGAGCGGCAGGCCCTGGCGCTGCAATTCGTTGAGGCGGGCGGCGGCGTCCTCGTCCGACGTAAAGGCAAGAGGGAACGAGCCGGTCAGGAACGCCTTGGCGTCAAACACTTCCTGGCCGGTGGGGCCGTCGGAGGCGAATCTGCGCATCGCGGTGCGCAGATCGGCAAGCGCCTGATCCATGTCGTCGGCAGAGGCGGCGAAACTGCCGAGCACGATGCCGGCCCGGCGGTCCATCACGAGGCCGGACGAAACGGCGCCGGTCAGTCCTTCCTTGTCGCACAGCAACCGCTGCAGGCGCGACGAAAATCCGGGCCCGTCGAAAATGGTGCTGGCGAGTTTGTCGGGCAGGAAATCGGGATCGCCGCGCAGCGGTCCGGGCACGGCGAAGAACGCCACCGGCTGCGCCGCCGCCATCGGCAAGAGGTGTACGCCCGGCGCCCCAAAGAAAACCGGCGCCCGCGGAGCCGCCGGCGGGACATCGGAAAGCGCCTCCAAGGCCGTGCGCAGCAGCGACGCCGCGTTCGCCTCGTCGATGTCGCCGACGATCGCCACCTTCATGCCGCCGCGCACCCAATGCGTGCGGACGAAGTCCAGAAGTTCCTCGCGCGTCACCGACGCCAGGCCGCGGGGATCGCCGTCGATGGGATGGCCATAGGCGTCGGCGCCAAAATAGAGGCTATAGAAACCCTTTTCCGCGACCCAACGGGGATTGCCGCGATCTTCCTCCATGTGCTGGAGCAAACCGATGCGCACCCGCGCCATGGTGGCGTAATCGAAACGCGGATGGGCCAGCGCCATGCCGAGCAGGCGGAAGGCCTCGGGCGCGGCGGACGACGGCGCGGCCACGGACACGATCAGGTCGTCGCGCCGCGGCACCACTTGCAGCTTGATCGACTGTTTGGCCAGCGCAGCGTGAAAGGCGCCGGCATCGAGCTTGCCCGCGCCCTCGTCCAGCAGCGCGGCGGCGAAGGCGGCCTCGCCCGCCTTGGTCGAAGGATCGTAGGCGGAACCGGCGGGCAGCGAGACGGCAAGCGCGATCAGCGGGACGGTATGATCCTCGTCGAACCACACCTGCGCGCCTTTGACGACGTTGAGCGCCTTGACGGCGGAGGCCGAAGCGACGCCGGGCGACAGCGTCGCAGCGGCGAACAGCAGGACGGCCAGCGCGCGCTTCATCGCGCCACCGGCGTCAGATACGCCGTCACCGCCTCCTTCTCGACGAAGCTGGCGGCGGCGGCGTTGCGCACGTCTTCGCCGGTCACCGCCTGGATGCGCGCAGGCCATTGCTGCACGTCGAACACCGTCAGCCCGATCGCGAGCGCGCGGCCGTAGGCGGAGGCCAGATCGAGCGGACGGTCGCGGCGAAAAGCGACGCCGGCGACCAGCTGGGACTTGGCCAGCGCCAATTCGGCCTTGGCCGGCGGACGGCGGGCATATTGCGCGAGAGCCTCGTCGACGGCCCGCGCCAGCGTTTCCAGCGACACGCCGGGGCGCGGACGCGCGGCGATGGAGAACTCGCCGGCGTCGCGGGTATAGCCGTCGTAGCGCACATCGACCGAGGTCGCGAGGCCGCGTTCGATCACCAGCTTGCGATAGAGCACGGACGCCTTGCCGCCGCCGAGCAATTTGGCGAGAACGTCGAGCGCCTCTGCGCGCCCAGGCGCCGCTTCGGCATAGCTCTGCACGCGATAGAGCCGCAGCAGCAAGGGCACCTTGGCGGCCTTGCTATCGATGGCGATCTGCGTTGCGCCGAGCCGCGGCGGCTGCGCGTAATCGGCGCGCGCCACCAGTTCGCGCGGCGACAGCGGACCGTATTCGGCTTCGGCGGCGCTGCGCACATCGTCGGCGGTGACGTCGCCGACCACGACCAGGATGGCGTTGTTGGGGGCGTAATGGCGGCGATAGAAATTCTCCGCCTCGACGCGGCCGATGTGGCGGATTTCGTCGCTCCAGCCGCTCACCGGCCGGCCGTAAGGATGGGAAAGATAAAGCGCCGCCTCGGCCTGCTCGCGGGTCAGCGCCTCCGGGCTGTTGCCGATGCGCGCGCGGCGGTCCGCCAGCATCACGTCGCGTTCCGTGGCAACGGCCGAATCCGAGAGATCGAGATTGGCCATGCGGTCGGCCTCCAGATGCATGACGAGCCGCAGCCGGTCCCTGGCGACCCGATCGTAAAAGAAGGTGTAGTCGTGGGTGGCGCTCGCCCCGTCCACGCCGCCGTTGCGCGCGATGGTCTGCGCGTAGCCGTCCTCGGGCAGCGAGCGGGTGCCGCGGAACATCATGTGCTCAAAGAAATAGGCGAGCCCCGAGACGCCCGGCGGGTCGTCGACGCCGCCGACCTTGAAGCAGAGAAGCTCCGTAACCGCCGGTGCGCGGTGATCGGGGACGACCACCACCTGCAGCCCGTTCTGCAGCACGAATTGGGAAACCCTCGGCGGCTCGGCGCGGGCGGCGCCAAGAGGCATGACGGCGAGCAGCAAAGCGCCAGCTGCAAGCTTCGACAATGTCTTCAACGGTGCGATCCCCACCCCTCGTTTCCCAAGGTCCTCGCCCCACCTCGCCCTTCGAGACGGCCGCCGTCGCGGCCTTCTCGGGACGAAGCGGTTTAGAACATGTCCTCATCCCGAGGAGCGAGCAAGACAAGCGTCTCGAAGGATGAGGACATCAAGGCAATAGCCCTTTCCCGACGAGCCGGATGTTCTCGCAACCCAGCGCGCCGCCGGAAGGCGAGTCTCACAACCAGTCAAACCAGCCGTCGAACCAGCCGCCGTCGTCCTTCTTCGGCGGCGGCGGATTCTGACCGCCGGCGTCGTCGGCTTTTTTCGCCGCGATCTGAGCGGCCGCCTGATCGGCATTCACCGGCGTGCCGGCGGTATTCTGTTTCGGCCCCGTCCAGAAAAGAACCTGGTTGGTGAAACTGTCGTCGGCGCCCACCATCGCCTTGTTGTCGGATGCCAACTCCTGGCGAATGTTCGGATCGGCGTTGGCGATACCGGCATAGGCCAGCAGCAGCCTCTCGCCCTGACTGTAATTGCCGGCGATCTGCGCCGCGACTTTTGCGGGATCGTCGCCGAACAGCGCACTCTCCGCCGCCTCGGTCGGCAGCGTCTGGTTGGTCGGCGGCGCACCCGGCCGCGGCGGCATCAGATTGTAATCCGGCGGTACGACCAACGGCGCCTTCGTCAGCACCGCGAATTCGTCCGGCGAATTCTTCTCCAGGCCAGCCGCTTCACGAATGCTCTCGCAACTGCAAAGCGCCATGCCGACGCCGACGAGAACGGCGGCATGCAGCACGTGCGACGAACGAATGACCATGGGTTACTCCTTGTGGACGCCGTTCTCGGGCGTCTCGGGCTTCAGCAGGGCGTCGTACAACAAACCGATCACCCCGAAGGTGATCGCGGCGTCCGCCACATTGAACACATACCAGTCGTAGCCGAGGCCGTAAAAGTGGAAAAAGTCGGCAACCTTTCCGTAAACCAACCGGTCGATGAGATTTCCCAGCGCGCCGCCGATCACCAGCCCCAAGCTTATCGCCAGCGCCCGGCTGCGGACAAACCACAGCCACCAAGCCAAAGCGCCGGCCGCCAGCAGCTGAAAAGTCGCCAAAAACACGGTTCCTTCCGGTCCGCTGGCCGGGAACAACCCGTAGCTGATCCCCGGATTCCACACCATCACAAGATTAAAAAACGGCAAGACGGACACCGCCGCACCCGGC
>JAGWVX010000485.1 GCA_018970685.1 Alphaproteobacteria bacterium
GTCGCAGCCATGACCGAAGACGCGGCCCACCGGCTGGTTGAGGACGTGCGCCAGGCCGCGCACCTCCGCCTGGAAGCCGGCGCGGCCGCGCCTTACCTCGCCGAGCGAGCCCTTGCGCATCAGCACGCGCTGCTCCGGCGCGGCCCAATTCACACGCCAGATTTCGATGGCGGCGGCGTCGTAAAGGCCGGCGACGAGATCGGCTTCGTCGAGCGCATCGGAACGCAGCGCTCCGCCGACGGTAAGATTGTCGACCGCCAGACCGAGCGCGGACTGCACCTCGCTGGCGGTGAAGCCGGTCACGGCCCGATGCGTGACGTCGTCGAAGGCGACCGGTTCGTCGTGATCGGTGAAGCCGAGCGTGACGCCGTCGCGGCGGGTCAGCGTCCAGCACCAGCACAGCGTGGTGACGCCCGAGGAAAGGTGTTGCTGGAAAGCGGGAGACAAGGTTTTCATGAATGACGACTCCAATCACCTCCCCCTTGTGGGGAGGTCGATAACGTGAGCGCCGCGAACGGCATCGGGCGGGGGCGGCGCCAAACTTCAGCTCGGCCCCCCACCCGGAGCGCTTCGCGCTCCGGCCTCCCCACAAGGGGGAGGCAAAGAACTTCACAGTTTGATCTCCACGATCGGGATGGAGGGAATTTCGCCGGCGGTGAAATTGGAGAGGTTCACCAACAGCGAATCCGTGTCGAAGCGCACCGGCACGTCGAATTCGAAACCGGCGGCGAGCGCGGCGCCGGACGCGGGCGCGACATCGAAGGTGACGAGACCGGTCGCGGTGTCGGCGCTCCAGCCGTTCGGCCGTTCAATACCGTCGATGGCGATGCGCACCGTGCCTGCGACGGGTTTGTCGATCTTGCGCGTCCAGCGAGATGGGCCGGAGACATAGGTCTTCACGAGCCGAAAGGTCGTCGTCGCGCCGTCGCCGCTGCCGAGCATCTGATCGGCCGGCGAGACCGCGGCGCCCGGCGCGCAGGATTTGAAATCGGCCGCGTCCTTGAAGCGGAAGCCGTGCAGCCGTCCGCACCGCGCCTCGAAGAAGGCGACGAGTGCGTGCAGATCGTCGAGCGTCTTGACGCCGGAGCCGGCGTCGTAGCGGCGGCGCGAATTCGCCCACACCGCGTTGCGCTCCTCGAAACCGGAGCCGAGCGCAACGATCTCGGTCTTGCGCTCGGGCCCGCCGGTGGAATGAAAGGCGATGGCGGTGGGAAAACGGATGTCGTGGAAGCCCATGTCACATATTCCTCTGTCCCCGCGCCAAGGCGCGCGCGAGCATGGCGGCGAGCTGGGTTTCGGATTTCAGGAAACTCGGCGCATCGCGGGTCTGCACATTCAACGTGATCGACGGCCGTGACGGCGCGTTGGGCGCGATGGCCCCGCTGGCATTCGGCACGAAAAGCTCCGGTCCCTGCTCGCCGACCAGATAGGCCGCGCCCGCTTCCACCGGTCCGCCGGACGCCCGCGCGCCGGCGAGCGGCAGCAGCGAACCGATCAGCGAGTCGATCACGCCCTCCACCGGTTTGACGACGAACTGACGTGTCGCGACGCGGTCGAAATCGGCGAGAATCGAATCCACCAGCGCGGCGATCGAAGTCTTGCCGGAGACGGCGGCGCGCGCGACGGTGTTCTCCACCGAACGGAAGGAACGCGTCACCGCTTCGTCGATCGTGCGCGTGGCAGCGACCACCGGCCCGCCGGCGAAATCGGACAGGGCCTTGGCGGCGGCATCGAGGCTGGCGGCGACGCCGGTGGCGAGAGGGGTGTCGGTCATGGGTTCAATCCGGATAACGTTGCATCAACCGTTCGAGATCGCGGCGGGCGAGCGGCGCGCCGCGCGGACGGCGGGCGGAGAGCAGCGCACGCCATTCGGCGAGCGACAGACTCCAGAACGCGGCGGGCGCGAGACGAAAGACGCCTAGCCCGAGCGCGAGCCAGGCGTCCCAGGAAAAGGGGCGGCGGATTCTCCGTTGGCGTCCGGCGCGTCGTGCGGCAAGCCCGCGCGTTCGAAAGCCTGCGACACCGCTTCGACCAGCGCACCGAGATCGCAGGGCAG
>JAGWVX010000061.1 GCA_018970685.1 Alphaproteobacteria bacterium
TAGTAGTTGCGGTATTACCTGCCAGGACACGGAATGCAACCTGTTTTTACCATTCAATTTGTGAAAAAGCCTAGAGAACGCCAATAATCAATTTGATGGACATTTGCACAAACTCCACATTCGCTTTTTTGATGTCCATTCCATATTTGCAACTCAACTTTGTATAGGAAATTTTACCTCAACCAAAAATCGCATTCATATTCCGCGGGACAGGTGCGACGCACCGCGTGCGGCAAAGCCGCCTCGTGTCACTGGCGCTAGATTTGGTAAAGGGGTACGGGTACCACCCCCGTGCGCTGTGACGGGCAACCATGACTAGCGCCGAGGGGAGCGTGTGGCGTTGCGAGCGAGGTAGGACATGGATTTGAAGACGGGGAATGGCGGAAATTCGGCCTTTTTCAATCTTGGGTTGGCCGAGGTCGATCCGAGGGTCGCCGAGGCCGTCGCCCATGAACTGAAACGCCAGCAGGAGAAGATCGAGCTGATTGCCTCCGAAAACATCGTCAGCCGGGCCGTGCTGGAGGCTCAGGGATCCGTCCTCACCAACAAATACGCCGAAGGCTATCCCGGCCGCCGTTACTATGGCGGTTGTGAATATGTCGACGTCGCCGAACAACTCGCCATCGAACGCGCCTGTAAGCTGTTCGACTGCAGCTTCGCCAACGTTCAGCCTCATTCCGGCGCGCAGGCCAATCAGGCGGTGTTCTTCGCGCTGCTGCAGCCAGGCGACACTTTCATGGGCCTGTCGCTCGCCGCCGGCGGTCACCTGACGCATGGCTCGCCCGTCAATCAGTCCGGCAAATGGTTCAAGCCGGTATCCTACACGGTGCGTCGCCAGGATCACCGTATCGACATGGACGAAGTGGAAGGCTTGGCCAAGACGCACAAGCCGAAGCTGATCATCGCCGGCGGCTCGGCCTATCCGCGCGTCATCGATTTTGCGCGCTTTCGCAAGATCGCCGACGAGATCGGCGCGTATTTCATGGTCGACATGGCGCACTTTGCCGGACTAGTGGCGGGCGGCGCCCATCCAAATCCGCTAGAATACGCGCATGTGGTGACAACCACGACGCACAAGACGCTGCGCGGCCCACGCGGCGGCCTGATCCTGTCGCGTGATGCCGATCTCGGAAAGAAAATCAACTCGGCGGTGTTCCCTGGCCTGCAAGGTGGGCCGCTGATGCACGTCATCGCGGCTAAGGCGGTGGCCTTCGGCGAGGCGCTGAAGCCAGAGTTCAAGGTTTACGCCGAAGCCGTGGTCGAGAACGCCAAGGTGCTGGCCGAGACTCTCAACGCAGGCGGGCTTGACATCGTCTCCGGCGGTACCGACACGCATCTGATGTTGGTCGATTTGCGACCCAAGGGCACGACCGGACGCGCCGCGGAAAAGGCGCTCGACCGGGCCTTCATCACCTGCAACAAAAACGCCGTTCCCTTCGACACCGAAAAGCCGGCGATTACCTCCGGCATCCGGCTCGGCTCTCCTGCTGGTACGACGCGCGGTTTCGGCGTTGCGGAGTTCCGTGAAATCGGCAAACTCATCGTCGAAGTTGTCGATGCGCTCGGCAAGAAAGGCGAAGACGGCGATCCGGACGTCGAAGCCAGTGTGCGTAACCGCGTGCTTGCCCTCTGCAACCGTTTCCCCATCTACCAATAAGAGACGCCCATGCGCTGCCCGTTTTGCGGTCACGACGACACCCAGGTCAAAGACAGCCGTCCCAGCGAGGACAATTCCGCCATCCGCCGCCGCCGCCATTGCCCCGAATGCGGCGGCCGGTTCACCACCTTCGAGCGCGTGCAGCTGCGCGAACTGATCGTCGTGAAGAAGAACAACCGGCGCGAACCGTTCGACCGCGACAAGCTAGAGCGCTCGATCAACCATGCCCTGCGCAAGCGTCCGGTGGAACGCGACCGCATCGACCGCATGATCACCGGCATCGTGCGCCGGCTGGAAAGCATGGGCGAGAACGAAATCCCGTCGCCGGTAATCGGCGAGCTAGTTATGCAGGCGCTGTCGAGCCTCGACAAAGTCGCCTATGTGCGCTTCGCTTCGGTCTACAAGAACTTCCGCGAAACCAAGGATTTCGAAAACCTCATCGGGGAACTGGAAGGCGACGAGAAGGATTGATCCGCTATAGCGGGCAATAACATTGAGTTTAATGGTCATCGACCTTCACCACATGCGCCATGCCCTGCGGCTTGCGGATCGCGCGCTAGGGACGGTCGCGCCTAATCCGGCGGTCGGCTGTGTGATCGTTTCTGCGGACGGGCTGGTCGTCGGACGCGGTTGGACGGCGCATGGCGGCCGCCCGCATGGGGAGACCGTCGCACTGGCTCAAGCGGGCGAAGCAGCACGCGGCGGCACCGCCTATGTCACGCTGGAGCCTTGCGCACATCAGGGGCAAACGCCGCCCTGCGCCACGGCTCTGATCGGCGCGGGCGTGGCGCGCGTCGTAGCGGCCGCGGAAGATCCCGATCCGCGGGTCCACGGCAAAGGCTTCGCGATGCTGCAGGAAGCGGGCATCAAGGTCGAGATCGGCCCATGCGGCGCGGAGGCAACCGAACTGAACGCCGGGTTCTTCAAACGCGTGCGGCAGTGCCGGCCGCTGGTCACGCTGAAGATCGCGCAAAGCCTCGACGGAAAAACCGCGACGTCGTCCGGCCAAAGCAAATGGATTACCGGCGAGGCGGCGCGCGTTTACGGCCATCTGCTGCGCGCGCGCAGCGATGCGGTCCTCGTCGGCATCGGCACCGCACTGATCGACGATCCGGAACTGACCTGCCGCGTGCCGGGGCTGGAGGATCGTTCGCCTGTGCGCGTCGTGCTCGACACTCGGCTCAGGCTGAACGAATGGTCGAAGCTGGCACAGAGCGCCAACCAGACTCCGACGCTGGTCTTCACCACGGCCGAAGACGGCGGCAATTTGGCCGCCTGCGGCGTCGAAGTCGTCAAAGCGGCGCGCGATTTTCGCGGCCGGCCGGACGCGGCGGCCGTGCTTGCCGAACTGGGCAAGCGCGGCATCACTCGGCTGTTGGTGGAGGGAGGCGCCAGCGTGCACGCGACCTTTCTGGACCGCGGGTTGGCGGACCGGCTGGAAATCTTCTCCAGCCCCATGGTTTTGGGCGCAGCGGGGCAGAACGGCGTCGAGTCGCTGGCCGCGATGACGTTGGGGGAGGCCCCGCGCTTCAAATTGACCGGTGTGCGGAAGCTGGGTCCGGACCTTCTGGAAAGCTTTGCGGCTGAGGATTAGAAGGGGCACATGTTTACCGGACTTGTCAGCGATGTGGGCCAGGTGCGTCATGTGGAAAAGCGTGGCGACACACACCTCGTCATCGCCACGCATTACGATGTGAGCGCCATCGACATCGGCGCCTCGATCGCCTGTTCCGGCGTCTGTCTGACGGTCGTCGACAAGGGTACGGAGAAGGATCGCTGGTTCGCGGTGACCGCTTCGGGCGAGACGCTGTCGAAGACGACGATCGGCGGCTGGAAGGTGGGCGATCCCGTCAATCTCGAACGGCCGCTACGCGTGGGGGACGAGTTCGGCGGCCATATCGTCAGCGGCCATGTCGACGGCACGGTGGATCTCGTGGGTCTGAAGCTAGAAGGCGAGTCCCTGCGCATGACGTTCCAGGCACCAGCGCCGCTGGCGCGATTCATCGCGACCAAAGGCTCGGTGGCGCTGGACGGCGTCTCGTTGACCGTGAACGACGTGGACGGCACGCGCTTCGGTGTCAACATCATTCCGCATACGGCTGCGGTCACCACCTTCGGACGCCTGAAGCCTGGCGCCAAGGTCAATCTGGAAATCGACCTGCTGGCGCGTTACGTGGCGCGTCTGGCAAAGGGATAAACGATGTTCCGTGATTACATCTCTTCGATCGAGGAACTGATCGAAGACGCGCGCAAGGGAAAGATGTTCATCCTGGTCGACGCGGAAGACCGTGAGAACGAGGGCGATCTCGTCATTCCTGCGCAGATGTGCACGCCGCAGTCGATCAATTTCATGGCCAAGCACGGCCGCGGGCTGATCTGTCTGGCGCTGACCCAGGAACGCGCCAACGAGTTGCAGATTCCGATGATGACGCAGGTCAACGGCACGCCCAACCGCACGGCCTTCACGGTTTCGATCGAGGCGCGCGAAGGCATCACCACCGGCATTTCGGCCGCTGACCGCGCCCGCACGATCGAAGTGGCGATCGATCCCACCAAGGGACCGAACGACATCGTGATGCCGGGGCACGTCTTTCCGCTGGTCGCCCGTTACGGCGGCGCACTGGTCCGCGCCGGACATACCGAGGCGGCGGTCGATATCGCACGGCTGGCGGGGCTCAATCCCTCCGGCGTGATCTGCGAGATCATGAACGATGACGGCACGATGGCGCGTCTGCCCGACCTCGTGCAGTTCGCGCAGCTGCATGGACTGAAGGTGGGCACCATCGCCGATCTGATCGCCTATCGCCGCCGCTACGACCATTTCGTCAAGCGCGCCGTGGAGACGACGTTCCAAAGCCATAACGGCGGCGACTGGCGGATGATGGTCTACATTAACACCGTCGAATACGCCGAACATATCGCACTGGTGAAGGGCGAGGTAACGACGCCGGAGCCGGTGCTGGTGCGCATGCATGCCATCAATATCGTCAACGACATGCTCGGCAGTGTCCACTATCCGCACGATACGCTCGGCGAGGCCATGCGCATCATCGCCGAGGCCGGGCGCGGTGTGGTAGTGGCGCTGCGCCAGGCAAAGCCGACCTTCGTCTCCGATCTGGTGCTGCGCCGCGCCGAAGACGATGTCGACAGGAGGCGGGTGAAGGAGTACGGCGTTGGCGCACAGATCCTTCTCGATCTCGGCATCAAGGACATGATCCTGCTGACCGACACGCCGGAGAAGAAGGTCGTAGCTCTTGACGGCTACGGACTCAACATCGTCGGCACGCATGGCATCAAGAGAAAGGATCCGCAATCATGACGCCCAACATTCTCATCGTCGAGGCGCCGTTCTATCCGCACATCTCGCGCCTACTGCTCGACGGCGCGACGGCGGCGCTGGAGAAGGGCGGGGCCTTTTTTGACCGCGTGACCGTCACCGGCGCCCTGGAAATCGCGCCGGCCATTCAATTCGCGGTGAAGGGCGGCGAGCACGGCGGCAAGAGCTATGAGGGGTTCGTAGCGTTGGGATGCGTAATCCGCGGCGAGACCTATCATTTCGAGATTGTCGCCAGCGAGTCGGCGCGCGGACTGACGGATCTCGGCGTCCAATACAGCCTATGCATCGGTAACGGTATCCTGACCGTCGAGAACGAACAACAGGCGATCGAACGCGCAGACCGCGAGCAGCGCGACAAGGGCGGCGATGCAGCGCGCGCCTGTCTATCGCTGATCGATCTGCGTCACCGTCTAGGTGTCAACCGGTGAACACATCAACAGCTTCTACGCGGCGTGCGGCGCGATTGGCCGCGATCCAGGCGCTCTATCAGATGGAACTGACCGGCGAGGACGCCGAGACGGTGTCGGAGGAATTCGCGGCTTTCCGCTTTGGTCGCGAAGCGGAGACGCTGGCGCTGGGCGAACCCGACGAGGATTTCTTCCGCAATCTTGTCCGCGGCGTCCCGCACCGGCAGGAAGAAATAGACGGCGCGATTACAAAATGCCTGGCCAGCAACTGGCGCCTGTCACGCGTGGATTCGATCCTGCGCGCGATTCTGCGTTGCGGGGCGTTCGAATTGATCGGCCGGGCAGACGTGCCGGCCAAGGTGGTGATCGACGAGTATGTCGAATTGTCTTACGCCTTCTTTTCCGGTGACGAACCGGCCTTCGTGAATGCGGCGCTGGATAAGCTGGCGCACCGCAAACGCGCCGCGGAATTCGGCGAGACGCCGCCGGGCGACGAGTTCTGAGTGCCTAGAGCCACGGCCTGAGGATCTGCGCCAGCATCAGGCTGCACACCAGCGCCACCGGCAACAGTCCGAAAAAACCGATGGCGACATAGAGGCCGACGTCTGCACTGGTCCATTTTGGTGCGGCGGCTTTGACTGGGCGGTTCATGGCAGGCTCCAAATTCAACCGGTGCGGCGATTTCGTTCCGGCAGACGCCAATCTGCCGGATAGGCCTTGAACCGGCCTTGAAGGCGCGGTTCACCTCCCATTCATCCGGGCGGGACGTGCCGGCGCCGCGCGGGTTATAGTGGCGGCGAGGAAGACCGGTGCCCGATGGCCAAGCGACCGTCCGAATTCACCTTGATCGCGCAGGTTTTTGCGCCGCTGGCCACTGCACCTGAGGCATTCGGCCTTCTCGACGACGCGGCGGTTCTGCCGCCACGGCCCGGCCATGATCTTGTCGTGACGACGGACGCGCTGGTGGAAGGCGTGCATTTTCTTGCCGGCGATCCACCCGATACCATTGCGAAGAAAGCATTGCGCGTGAACCTCTCGGACCTCGCGGCGAAGGGGGCGGAGGCGGCGGGATATTTGTTAGCGCTGTCGCTGCCGGAGCATATCGATGACGCGTGGATCAAAACTTTTGCGCGCGGGCTCGGCGAAGATCAGATGGCGTTCGGCATTTCGCTGCTGGGCGGTGATACCACCGCTACGCCGGGGCCATTGACCCTGGCAATCACCGCCCTGGGATATGTCCCGGAAGGTAAGATGATCCACCGGGGCGGGGCAAAGGCCGGAGACTGTGTGTTCGTCAGCGGTACGATCGGAGACGGCGGCGGCGGGCTGGCGATTCTCAATCGCGAAAACGCACCCGCCAATGCGCAAGAGCGGGAGGAACTCATCCGCCGTTATCGCGTGCCGACGCCGCGGTTGACGCTGGGGCGGGCGCTGAGGAACGTTGCCACCGCGGCTCTCGATGTTTCCGACGGCCTCATCGCAGATTTGGCGCATATCGCCGAGGTGTCCTGCGTACGGATCGTTATCGAAGCGGGGCGGATGCCCCGTTCGCCCGCGCTGCGTGCGCTATGGGGCGACTCGCTGGGGGCCCTGGTCCGAGCCGCCACGTCAGGCGACGATTATGAGATCGCTTTTACGGCGCAATCCGAGAATTCCGTTGTCGAGGCCGCAAAACATGCCGGCGTCGCCGTGACGCGCATTGGCCGGGTGGAAACGGGGTCTGGCATCGCGCTGCTCGATTCCAGGGGCTGCCAAATTGGGGTGCCCCGACCCGGGTTTACACATTTTTAGCTATGATTTGCGAGGCTCAGTCATGCGCCGAGCCTTCATTATGCTCTTGTTTTTCGCGGTCTCTGCCGTCACGTGGCCAGCCTTTGGCGCCGGGACTGGCGGGGGTGCGCCGGGCACGAATGTGGAGATGCCGTTCCTCATCGCGCCGATGAGCCAAGACGGAAAGCTGCTTGGCTATTCCTATATTTTGAGCAAGATGGTCGCTTCGTCACAATCCGCCGCGATCGCGATCCGGGACAAACTGGCCTTCATTCAGGACGCTTTCGTACGCGATGTAAATGCGCATCCAATCGGCGAGAGCAATAATCCGAGGACTGTCGATAACACGCTCCTCAACGACCGGCTGGTTGCCGACGCACGGCGAATCGTCGGCGACGACAAGGTCGTGGCAATGGTCTTCATCGACATCAAATTCGCCCCCCTTCATCCCGGAGATACGACCCTGAATTTGGTGCCGCCGTCGGAAAGAGCGCCCGATTTGCCTGAAAAACCGACGCCGACGCTTCCCACAGTCGGCGCCGGGTCCGCAGGGGCCGGCGCCGGGCCGACCGCCGCGGCAACTACCCCGCCGACTGGGTCAAATCACTAAGTTGCTTCCCGCAGCCTCATTTGGCATGTTCCGCCGCCTTTGAAGCGGCGGGCTTCCTGCCTGCCATGGGATTCGGCGCCGAGCGCCGTTCAATTTGGTCCAAGGATCGGGACGAGGGGACACCATGAGCGTGGAGCTTGAACTTGTATTGGCTTGCGGCGTTTTAGCGCTGCTATATGGCGGATGGACGGTCCGGTGGGTGCTGGCGAAAAGCGCCGGCAACGCCCGCATGCAGGAAATCGCGGCCGCCATCCAGGAAGGCGCGCGCGCCTATCTCAACCGCCAATACACGACCATCGCCGTCGTCGGTGTCGTCATCTTCGCGTTGGCCTGGGCGTTCCTCGGCTGGCAGGAAGGCGTCGGCTATCTGATCGGCGCGATGCTCTCGGGCCTGGCCGGCTATATCGGCATGAACGTCTCGGTGCGCGCCAATGTGCGGACGGCCGAAGCGTCGCGTCAGGGCCTAGCCGCGGGATTGCGGATCGCTTTCCGTTCGGGCGCGGTGACTGGCCTTCTCGTGGTCGGCCTCGGGCTCATCGGCGTCGCAGGTTACTATTTGTTCCTACGCAATGGGCTCGGTCTCGACATCAATGACGAAGTGCAGGGTCGCATCATCGAGAATTCACTGGTGGCGCTGGGCTTCGGCGCCTCGCTGATCTCCATCTTCGCACGTCTCGGTGGCGGTATTTTCACCAAGGGTGCGGACGTCGGCGGCGATATGGTCGGCAAGGTCGAAGCCGGCATCCCTGAAGATGATCCGCGCAACCCCGCCACTATCGCCGACAACGTGGGCGACAATGTCGGCGACTGCGCCGGCATGGCGGCCGATCTGTTCGAAACCTATGCGGTGACCACGGTCGCCACGATGGTTCTGGCCTCGATCTATTTCACCGGCGACACCAAATCGATCCTGATGCTGCTGCCGCTGAGCATATCGGCGCTATGCATCGTGACGTCGATCGTCGGCACCTTTGCTGTGCGTTTAGGCCCGAGCAAGAATATTATGGGCGCTCTCTACAAAGGCGTCATCGTGACCGGTGTTCTGTCGCTGATCGGGTTGTGGCCGCTAATGAGCGAGCTACTGCCGGGCGGCATGGACGCGGTACTGACGACTTCGACGGGTGTTTCCTTCAGCGGCAACGAATTGTTTGTCTGCGGCGTGGTGGGTCTGGCCGTCACCGGCGCTCTGATCTGGATCACGGAGTACTACACGGGCACGCATTTCCGCCCGGTGCAGACAATCGCCAAAGCGTCGATCACGGGTCACGGTACCAACGTCATCCAAGGGCTCGCGGTCTCGATGGAATCGACGGCTATGCCGGCGCTGGTTATCTGCGTCGGCATCATCGTCGCCTATTCGCTGGCGGGGCTGTTCGGCATCGCCATTGCCGTGTCGACCATGCTGTCGCTGGCAGGCATGATCGTGGCCCTCGACGCCTTCGGTCCGGTTACCGACAACGCCGGCGGCATCGCCGAGATGGCGGGCTTGGAAGGCGATGTGCGCAAAACGACGGATGCGCTCGACGCTGTGGGCAACACCACCAAAGCGGTGACCAAGGGCTACGCCATCGGTTCGGCTGGCCTTGGCGCCCTGGTGCTGTTTGCGGCGTACACGGAAGACCTCAAATATTTCGTGGCTCATTCCACGACCTACACCTATTTCTCAGGATTGGAGATTCCGACCTTCAGCCTTGCGGATCCTTGGGTGGTGGTCGGCCTCTTCCTCGGCGGATTGCTACCTTATCTGTTCGGCGGCATCACCATGACGGCGGTGGGACGCGCGGCCGGCTCGGTGGTGGAGGAAGTGCGCAGGCAGTTCAAGGAAATGCCCGGCATTATGAAGGGAATGCAGAAGCCGGACTACGGCCGCGCCGTGGACATGCTGACCAGGGCCGCCATCAGCGAAATGGTCGTCCCGTCGCTGTTGCCGGTGCTGTCGCCGATCGTGCTGTTCTTCGTCGTCGATTTTGCGGCCGGAAAAATGCAAGCCTTCAATGCGCTGGGTGCAATGCTTCTGGGCGTAATCGTGACGGGCCTATTCGTCGCTATTTCGATGACATCTGGCGGCGGCGCATGGGACAACGCCAAGAAATACATCGAGGACGGCAATTACGGCGGCAAGGGCTCCGACGCGCATAAGGCGGCGGTGACCGGCGACACCGTCGGCGACCCGTACAAGGACACTGCGGGTCCGGCTGTCAACCCGATGATCAAAATAACGAACATCGTGGCCCTGCTGCTTCTGGCGACCCTGGCCTCGATGTCCTGAGGCGGTGCACGAGAAAAAAAGCGCCAGGAGAAATCCCGGCGCTCTTTTTTTGTCCGATCGGTCGTTGAGCCGCTCGTCGCTTCAGCTGCCCGGAGGTCCGCCGCCGCCGCCAGGATTCTGTTCCCGCTCGTTCTGCGTGCCCGCGACGCCCGGCGTGGCGTTGAACAGTTGCTGCAGGAAGGTGAGTTCTCGGCCGCGCGACGGTGTCGTGCGCGTTTCAAACGCGACCACGTGGCCGTCCGCAAGGCTATAATGCTTCATGTCGACGACTTTGCCATCCTTATTGAAATAGACCGCAAGGATGTGGCGAGACTCGATCGTCGGCGTGAAAAAGGCGATCTGCTTCTCGACGCTGGAGACATAGTACCAAGCATCGTTGCCGAATGTGGCCTGTAGCGACGGATCGCCGAGTTTCGCTTCGATCGTCGTCTTGTTGTCCTTGCCGACAATGATACCGGCCTCGGCGTCAGGGTCCGGCAGATAGCCGCGCTGGCTGATGACCGGCGTGCAGCCAGTAAGAAGCATCAGGCTGAGCGCAGAAAGTGCAAGCTTTTTCATACCTTTGTGG
>JAGWVX010000062.1 GCA_018970685.1 Alphaproteobacteria bacterium
CGGGCCGTCGCCGCCGTGACCGGCGCGGCGCGGCACAGCCAGTGGCTGCAGATCGGCGGCGCCGCGCTGCGGCTCGACCGTACCGATCTCGGCCGCAGCGTGTCCGCGCTGGCGCAGATGCTGACCGCGTTGTTTCCGGAAGCCGCCGATCCGGCAATATCCTTCGACGCGCTGGAGACGGCGCTGCAAACCGGCGCCAGCGTGCCGGCCCGTTTGATCCAAACCGTGCGCTCCCGCCTGCCGGCAGACTACGGCTGCCATGACGGGCCTTTGCTCGCGGCCAGACCAGCAGAGTGGTTCGCGGCGTGCCTGGCGACAGACGCCGGTTTCTCCGACGCCCCGACCCTCGACGGCAGGCCGGCCGAAGTCGGTCCGCTCGCGGCGCAGCGGCATCCGCTGGCCGCCGATGCCGTGGCCCGGTGGGGCGCATCGTTGGCGGCGCGGCTGCTGGCGGCGGCGCTCGACGGCCCCGTGATCGCCGACCGCCTCCGTCACATCATCGATCGATTGACGGACGACGATCCGCCCGACGCCTGCGCCATGCGCGCGGGACGCGGCGCCGGCGTGATCGAGACGGCACGCGGACCGCTGGCCTATTACGTTCAGGTGGAGGACGGCCGCGTGCGCATATTGCGCAACGTCGCGCCGACCGAATGGAATTTTCACCCGCAAGGTCCGTTCGTCGCCGCGCTCGAAGCGGCGCCCAGACTGGCGGACCCCGCCGCGGCCGCCCGGCTGCTCGCAGCGAGCTTCGATCCTTGCGTGCCGTTCGACATCGCGCTTGCGCCGACGCGCGAAGCAATCGCCGAGGACCCGCTGCATGCATGAGCTCTCGCTGGCCACGGCGCTCATGGACCTCGTACGCGAAGAGGCCGCGGCCGCGCACGCCCAGCGCGTTACCCGCCTGGTGCTCGAGATCGGCGCGCTGTCGCATGTCGATGCGCAAGCACTGCGCTTCGCCGTCGATGTGGCGGCGCGCGGCGGACCGGCCGAAGGCGCCACGCTCGATATTCAAGAGCCGCCGGGAACCGCCTATTGTCTGGACTGCGAAACCTCGGTGACGATTGCGGCGCGGGGGGCGCCGTGCCCGCGTTGCGGCGGCGCCAAGCTTCTGGTTCAGGGTGGAGACGAAATGCGGCTCAAAGAGATGGAGGTCGTCTGATGTGCGGCACTTGCGGTTGCGGCCAAGGCGAGCGGCGGGTCGAAGATTTGCATCACCATCACGCGCACGATCACGCATATCACGATGCGCACGAACACACGCATGCGGACGGCACCACCCATTCGCATCCGCAGGGTCCTGCGGAGCACCACCACCACGGCGCCGAGGGTAGCCGCCTGTTGAGCGTCGAACGGGACATTCTCTCCCGCAACAATGCCGTTGCCGCGGAGAACCGGCGTCATTTCCAAACGGCAAGAACGCTGGCGCTCAACCTGGTTTCCAGCCCGGGAGCCGGCAAAACCGCTCTGCTGGTGGAGACCTTGAAGCGCATCGGCGGCAAATTTCCGCTGGCCGTGATCGAAGGCGATCAGGAAACCACCGCGGACGCCGACCGCATCCGCGCCACCGGCGTGCCGGCAATCCAGATCAACACCGGTAAAGGCTGCCATCTCGACGCCGAACTGGTGCGCAGCGCCCTCGTCAGGCTGGGCACGCCGGAGAACGGCGTGTTGTTCATCGAAAACGTCGGCAATCTCGTCTGTCCGGCCGGCTTCGATCTCGGCGAAGCACAGAAGGTCGTCATCGCCTCGGTCACCGAAGGCGAGGACAAGCCCCTGAAATATTCCGGCATGTTCGCCGCCGCCGGCCTCATGGTGGTGACCAAGACCGATCTGCTGCCGCATCTCGATTTCGCGATCGACCGATTGATCGAAAATGCGCGGCGGATCAATCCGACCATCGCCGTGCTGCAGGTATCGGCGAAGAGCGGCGAGGGCATGGACCGCTGGCTGCATTGGCTGGATACGGCGCGCGCGCTGCGCCTGGCCGCGGATTAAGGCGCACGCCTCTTCGGCCGGACGGCAGGATTGACGGCTCAGCCGCCGTGCCGGAAGTCCGGATAAAGAAGCATCCCGCCATCGACGGCGACCGTGACGCCCGTCATGTAGCCGGCAAGATCGCTGCACAGAAATGCAATCACATGACCGATCTCGTCCGGTTCGCCGACGCGATTCATCGGAATTTTCGCATCAAGGTCGGCTAATCCCTTAGGATCATCCCAGACATTGGCGTTGATCGGCGTTTTGATCGCGCCGGGCGCGACAGCCACCACGCGGACGCCCTGTCCCGCCACCTCTTGCGCCAAAGTCTTGCTGAACATGCTCAGCCCCGCCTTGGCGCTGGTGTAGGCCGAATATCCCGCCCAGGGAATGAACTCGTGAACCGAGGTCGTGTTGACGACGACGCCGCGCTTCTGTCTGCCCATGCGGCCGACGGCCTCGCGGGCGCAATAATAGGCGCCGAACAAATCGACTTCCAACACGCGCCTCCAGGCTGTCGGATCGCCTTCCGCGCACAAAGCCCGCGCGCCGTCCATGCCCGCATTGTTGACCAGGATGTCGATGCCGCCGAACTCCCGGTCCATCCATTGGAACAGCGCCGTCACCTGGTTCCGGTCCGCCACATCGGCAAGCCGAACGATGGCGGTCCTGCCGCCGAACGCCGTAGCCGCCGCGGCGACTTTCTCCGCGTTCTCGGGGCCGTCGCGATAGACGACGGCGATATCGGCGCCCGCCTGCGCCAGCGACTTCGCCGTGGCGGCGCCGAGTCCGGAATCGCCGCCGGTGATCAGCGCTCTGCGGCCTTTGAGATCGATCGGGATCATGGCTTATTCCTTTCTTCAATGCGTTACCGAAACCGTATAGTCCCGGCCCTCCCAGCTTTTCGTATCCTGCCAGTAGAATGTGAACTCGACGGTCTGCCCTGCCGTCAAACCGGCCGTCGGCAGGTCAACCGCATGCGCACCAAGTCCGGTGTCCGTGGTGTCGACATCCCGGATCCCGTTCCAGCCATCGACGCCCCAATGAACGCGCGCCGGCGCCTTGAGCGCGATGGAGAGCACATGCCCCGCCTTGAAATGTCGCGGACGAACGGCGGGACCCCAGATCACATAGTCGATCTCGGGACGGACGCCTCGATACCGGGCCCATGTCGCCGCGGGCCGGTCCACCGGATATCCGTTGATCTTGCCGTAACACAGCTTGATGAACTCGCTATGCGCCCAGACCAGCGGCATCGCGGAGCCGCTCGGCTTGCCCGGCGTCAAATTGCGTTCCGCGACGGGCGCACTATCCCACACTTGTTCGGGAATCAGTCCCAGCGGGCTGCCCATCGCCATCATGGCTTCCAGGTACGGCGTGACGTCCTCGCCGGCGCATAGCGCATAATGCCCGCGCTCGCCGGTGAGCAGCGGCCAGCCCCGCCCCCGTCCGGCGCCGTCGAAGGCGCTGCCGTCGTCGCGTTCGCCATAGCCGTCATCGTTGTAGCGATGCCAGGTCGGTCCGCTCGGCGTGTTTATCTTCAGCAAACCGTCGACGACCTTCAACGTATCGCGGATGCCGGGATCGTCCGCATGTCTGAGCCCGTAGCGCACCAGCTGCAGAAAATCGGTGGCGATCTGCGCGGAGGCGGGCAGCTTCGGATCGTGGTCGAGATTCTTGATTTGCACGATCTCGGCTTCGGCGGCGCGGCAGGTCAGCGCATCCGCCGGAAGCGTGCGCATATAATAGCCGCCCACACCGTGGCGACGCGCAAGCGGCGTATCGCAAGCGAACGTCCAATTCTCCAGCTGCGCGTTCCAGTAATCCGCCAGCCGCAGCGCGAACGACCGCGCCGCGCCGTCGAGAAACGCGCCCGCCTCGACCAGCGCCGCGATGGCGACGGCAAGCGTGAAGGTGTTGACGCCGGCGTCTTCCTCCCACCGGTCCTGTCCGGTTACGGGACCTTCGCGGGCGATGAAACGCACCGCGCGTTCCGCCATGCCTTTGACCGAAATCCCGTCCAGTTCATTCCGCTCGCTCAAGGCGGACGCGAGAAGTATGGGAAACGCCGCCTCGTCGAGTTGAACGCCCTGCCAAAACGGCGACCCGCCAAGCCATTGGTTCTGGAACCAGTGGCCGTCCGGTTGCTGCGTCGCGATGAGGTAACGCAAGACGTCCCGCGCGTCGTCATACGCTTCCATGGCGATCAGGGCGCCTGCGGTCTCCACAAGGTCGCGCGGCCACACGAGATGATATCCGCCGCGGCTCTGGCTGTCGTCGCCCCACGGAACGGACAGGCTGGCCACCGCCGCGCCGCAGAAGGTGCGGTCCTGGTGGACTTTCAGCACCGTGGCGGACAGCGCGAGGGCCCGATCGATATCCGAACGCAAGGCCGGACGCCGACTTACGGCGAGCCACGCCTGCCAGGACCGGCATTGTGCGTCCCACTCCGCCTGGAAATCTTCCATCAGGCTCGACACCGCGAGCGTGGCGGCGGCGGCCTTGCTTGTCCCCAAGCCGAGCGCCAGCGTTGCTTCGGCGGGAAGCTCGCCCGTCAGCGCGACCGCACCCGGGCCGGCGCTGTCGTATTGCCACGTCATGCGCCCGTGGCGATGGAAGTCCTGCCAGCCGTCGCTGCTCTCCAGACAACCTGCGGAGCGGCGTCGCCATGCGTCGGCGCCATTCGCAGCCGCCGCCAGGGCGAGGCCAAACGGCCCTTGTTCGGCGCACAGCACCGCGCGGCCGCCGCAGACGTCCACCGAGGCGCTGTTATTCTCCGCATCTCCTCCCAATCGCGGCGCCAACAGAGCGTAAGGGCGCAAATGCTCGTCGCCGTCCAGGCGATAGTGTAGAAGCAGAACGTCGCGTCGTTGCGACGGACAGACCCGCAGCGTGAAGGAAAAACGCGGATGACGATGCACGATCTCCACAGCCGGCACGCCCGGAGCGGGCAAGGAAACGCGGTAATTGCCGAGACGGCGCAGTTCGATCCAGAATCCGCGGTCGTCCGCGACGATGAACCCCAGGTCCTTGATCTGCGGGATGTCGATCCGCGGATAGTACACCTCGGTGACGATTCCTTCGGCGAGCGTGAACCACAGCCGCGACGATCCCAGGCTGGTTCCCACCATGTCCTTGCGGGCCGGCGCCCAGGTCGGATGCGGCGATGCCGTAAAAGGTGCCTGCGTGCTCATCCCCGAAACCTTCGTGCTCAAATGTGAAAGACGTTATAGGGATCGTGTTCGAAGTGGTGAATCTTGGCGACGCCGAGAAGCGGCCAGTCCGCCCAGCGGTGAATGGCGACCGCCAAAACCGCGCCGATCAAAGGGCCAAGCCAATAGACCCACCAACCCGACCAAGCATTTGCGATAATCGCGGGTCCGAAGCTGCGGGCCGGGTTGGTGCTGGTGCCCGAAATGGGCGCTTCGAGCCAGACCATGATCGCATATAACGGCGGGAAAAGCGCCGGCGTGAAAGCTTTAAGGGACGCGCGCCGCAAAAAGAAGAATAATCCGAACACAAGAGCAAAGGTCGCGACGGTTTCGCCCAGCAAGGCCGATCCGGCGCCGTAGGCCGCGCCGGGCACGGTCGCCCCAAAGGCCACACTTCGTCCCATAGCGCCCCAAGCCAAAAGCGGCACAGCGCCGAGCAGCGCACCCGCCAACTGGCACATCACATAGCCGAGAGCGTGACCGGATTTGAGACGCCCCATCAACCAGAACCCCAGCGTGACGACCGGGTTGATGTGGGCGCCGCTCTCCTTGCCGAGCGGGGACACCGCAATTGCTGCCCCCGTGGCGCCGAATAGAAAGCCCGTCAAGAACCGCCGAAGGCCCGCATCCGGCAGGAGCTGGACCAGCGGGCTGCCGCGGCCGAAGTCGGCGATCACGATCGACAGCCCGACCATCACGAGCAACGCCGTTCCGATCAGCTCTGCTGCGTATAGTTTCCAGGGGATTGGCGGCGGTACCAACCGCCGACCGGGCGATTTCTTTACGGCGTGCCGGGACATTGCGGCACATATGACATTCCGCCGGGCGTCTTCCGCAACAGAAAAGACTCTTACGAAACGTCCATGCTCGCCGCGACGCCGCGTTTTCCGTTGTCCGGCGGCGGCGCAGGCCCGGCGCCGCTGCTGGACCAAAGCCCGTCAAGACAATAATCTTGCCCTCCCGCTCAGACCGGTCCAACCAGGCTAAAACCCGTATGGTTCCCCCCGATACAGCCGTTCATTTGCTCGAACAGTACGGATACCTGGCGTTGTTTATTGCCGTGGCCGTCGAAGGGCCGATCATGACGATCATCGGCGCGTTCGTCGCCGGCCAGGGCTACCTCGATATCGTGGCGGTGTACGCGGTCGCGGCGGCCGGAGACCTTTTTGGCGATTTGGTTTATTATGGGGTCGGCCGCCTGGGCCAGAGAGGAGCGCCCGCAAAAGTGTGGCGCATATTCGGGCTGACCAGTGAACGCCTTGCACACGCCGTGCGGTACATCGAACGGCACGGGGCGAAGATACTGCTCTTTGCGAAATATACCCAGACGGGGTTTCTCATCCTGCCCGCGTCGGGCGCCGCGCGCATGCCCATCGAGAAGTTTCTCTGGTACAATACGCTCGGCACCATTCCGAAGTCTTTCGCCTTGGTGCTGATCGGCTATTATTTCGGTTACGCCTACAAAAGTATCGACAACTACTTCACGAAGGTTTCGCTTCTTTTCTTCGGCACACTCTGCATCGTGGGGGCATATTTCATGATTCGCCAATATCTGCGCGCCAGCTATGGCGACCGTTAGCTGCATCATCCCGGCGTATAACGAGGCCGTCCGCATCGGCGACGTACTGGCCGTCACCTGCGCGCACCCGCTCATCGACGAAGTGATCGCGGTCGACGACGGCTCGACCGACCACACGACGCAGATCATCGCCCGGTTCAAAAGCGCGCGTCTCATATCGCAGAAGCGCAATATCGGAAAGAGCGGCGCGATTTGCGCCGGCATCCGCGCGTCGGCGAGCGATTTCCTGCTTTTCCTCGATGCCGATCTGGTCGGTTTGACGCGCAAAGACGTAACCGCGCTTCTGCGGCCCGTGCTGCAGGGCAAAGCCGATGCAAGCATCAGTCTGCGGCGGGACGCGCTTCTGCCGTGGCGCACGATCGGGCTGGATTACCTCTCGGGAGAACGCGTGCTGCGCCGGGACGCGCTGATGGGTCATCTGGATGCCATCGCGCAATTGCCGGGCTTCGGGTTGGAAACCTACCTCAACGAACTTCTCATTCGGCGCCAGGCGCGCATCGAAGTCGTTTGGTGGGAAGGCGTCGGTCATATGTACAAGACGCAAAAATACGGCATTTGGAAGGGGATCGCCGGCGAAGCCCGCATGCTGATGAATATCGCCGAAACGATTTCGCTTGCGGGAACCGCACATCAAATCGCCGCGATGCGGCAACTGCGAGCGCGAGGCGACATGGCCCGCAAGCCCGCCAGCGCGTCG
This sequence comes from Alphaproteobacteria bacterium, assembly GCA_018970685.1. GTDB lineage: Bacteria > Pseudomonadota > Alphaproteobacteria > Micropepsales > Micropepsaceae > Rhizomicrobium. The sequence continues at coordinate 7,469 of JAGWVX010000062.1, forward strand.
CAGGCCGTCACAAGTTTTTTGCGCAAACGGTATCGCTGAGCGCCGGCGGTTCTTGGAGACCTTACCGCTGCACCGCAGACAAGCCCGCCTTGCGGCCGCGCTATTACATCCAGACGGTCAGAGCGGCGGGCGCCAACGCCATTAGAAGCAGCATGCCGGGCACGGCATGCAGATATTTGCGATGTCCGAGGAGCGTCGCCACGGCCGCGAAAATGATCATCCCCGCCAGCCCGATGCCCCACAACCGCGTTTCGGGAACCGCGAGGAACACCGCCGCGAGCAAATCGAGCACCGCGGTTACGCGATAAAATCCGGGCGCGAATTCCCACCGCTGATAGACGTCGCGTACGAAACGGGGACCGACAAGCTGAACCGTGCCGGCAAGCGCGAAGACGCCGACAAGGGTCGCGACGGCAAACACAGGAAAAGACAGCTGCGGCATAACGGCCAAACGTCTGGTTGGGTTCACCCGTCACATGGGCGCCCCTACCCGCTTTGCCAAGTCGCCCGGATGCTTTTTTTCCGCGATGCGGCGGAATGCTGCGCCGTCCCTGAATGTTGCCGGCGATCACGTCCCCGCATCGAGCACCGCCGTCAGTTGAAAGCGTTGCCCGCCTTAACCCCGAGTTTGCGGAAGAAAACGGCGGCAGGGCAAAAACCGGTGATGCTCGCCTGCATCATGTTGAGCCCGGCAAAGGCGCTCAACAACAGCCACCACGGGCTGTAGAGCTGCGAAAGCAACAGACCGGTCAGAACGATCAGGCCGGCGAGGAAGAGAACTGCGCGATCGATATTCATGTCGATTTCTCCTTATCGGTTTGCGCGGCGGTTAACGGGCGCGCCGCAGGCGGCGGACGCCGAGAGCTTCCATCGCCCAGCGTTCGTAGAAGGGTTCGCTTTCGCCGCTGCGCACCTTGTGCATAAAATATTTTTCGTAGGCGATTTTGGCGTAATGCACCCACCGGCCCTTCGACGACCAATTGAGGTTGCGCGGCGGAATCTGCGGTTGCGCGACGAAGGCGACGCCGCCGTCGCCGAAATCGGCGAGGCACACCGCGTTCCAACTTGCCTCGTCCGCCGGTTCGGCGCCTTTCATCAGCGCTCCGATGTTATGCGCCGTCGCCGTCACCATGGATTCGATCATGAAGCCGGTCTTCGGCACGCCGACCGGCACCGGCGTCGGCCCCACCGGCGGGATCGCCACGCAGACGCCGACGGCGAAGATGTTCGGATAAGCCGGATTGCGTTGTTTTTTGTCGACGACAATGAAGCCGCGGGGATTGGTCAGCCCTTCGAGGCCGAGCACCGCCTTCACGCCGCGGAAGGCCGGCAACATCATCGAGAAGCCAAAGGACAGCTCATGCGTCTTGCGCACCGCGCCGTCCTCGCCAACCTCCTCGACCGTCATCTTGCCGGGATCGACCTGGCGGACGCGCGCGCTGACGATCCATTTGATGTGACGCTCGCGCAATTGATTTTCGAGCAAACCCTTGGTGTCGCCGACGCCGTCGAGGCCCAGATGGCCGATATAGGGTTCGGAGGTGACGAAGGTCATCGGCACCTTGTCGCGGAGCTTCCGCTTGCGCAATTCAGCATCGAGAATGAAGGCGAATTCGTAGGCTGGACCGAAGCACGACGCGCCCTGCACGGCGCCGACGACGATGGGCGCGGGGTTCTTGACGAATTCCTCGAAGGCCGCGTGCGCCCGTTCGGCATGATCGACATGACAGACGGACTGTGTGTGCCCCACGGGCCCAAGTCCGATGATTTCATCGAAGGCGAGATCAGGGCCGGTGGCGATGACGAGATAGTCATAGGGCACGCCGGAACCGTCGTTGAGTTCGACGCGGTTCTCTTTGGGATGCAGGCGCTTGGCGCCTTGCGAGTGATACTTGATACGTTTGCGCGCCATCACCGTGTTGAGATCAATCTCGACCTCGGCGCGCTGCCGCCAGCCGATCGCAACCCACGGATTGGACGGCACGAAATGATACAGCGGATCCTGCCCGATAACCGTGAGACGGTCGCTCGGCCCGATGAAGGGCACCAGCTCATAGGCCATCAGCGTTCCGCCTAGGCCGGCGCCGAGCACCACGATGTCAGCCAATTCGTTCTCCCTGTTTTGGCAACACGCTGACGGCGTTTTGCCGTGCCGTCGTTGATTTGCCTCAATGTTTTCCCTGCCGGACCGGTGTTTTTTAATCCCGGCGCTTGACTATATATACGTGTAATCGTATATACGCAAGTATGAAAATAAATCCGGACCAAATGCTGGCTTCGGCCGGCGAAGCCGAGGAGCTTCTAAAGGCGATCGCCAACCGGCATCGTCTGACGATCCTTTGCCAGCTGATCGACGGCGAACGTTCGGTCGGCGAACTTGCGAATATCCTGTCGCTGCGGGATTCGACGGTGTCGCAGCACCTCGCCCTGTTGCGCAAGGACGGACTCGTCTCCACGCGGCGCGACGGCCAGACAATTTGGTACGCCATCGCCAGTACGCCCACGCGGAAGCTGCTGGAGACGCTTTATCAGATCTACTGCGCGACGCCGGCGATCTGCAAACCGGCCAGCAGCAAACGCGCCACTTCGAAAGCGGGCAAATGAGCATCAAGAACCTATCCGCGAGCGAGCTTGCGCGCGGCCTTAAGGAAGACACCGTCGTTCTGATCGACGTGCGCGAGCCGGTGGAATATGCCGCCGAGCGCATCCACGGCGCGCTGCTGTTTCCGCTTTCCACCTTCGACCCGCGTGCCTTGCCCGATTGCGGCGGCCGCACCGTCGTCTTTCAATGCGCCTCCGGCATCCGATCGGCGCGCGCCGTCGCAGCCTGTCAGCGCGCGGGACTGCCGCACGACAGCCATCTGCAGGGCGGGATCCTGGCCTGGAAGATGACAAGATTCCCCACCGTCACCGTCGATCCCGCGACGGGCCGCACGCACGACCGGAAATAGGACCCAGACAATGGGCTTTCTCGCCAGCATTCTCGCGTTCTTCGGACTCGGCGGACATCCTGCGCCTCCTCCCCCGCCGCCGCCGAAGACCTATCTGGTCGCGCCGACCATAGTGGCCGACGAGAAGG
>JAGWVX010000063.1 GCA_018970685.1 Alphaproteobacteria bacterium
ATCGAAGGCTTCAGCCACTTCGTCACCTCCATGACTGCTCCGATTGCTTCCGGCTGGAGCGAGGTCGCCGGGCGGGCCTCTCACCCGCTGGAAAGCGCCGCCTTGTCACGGCGCACGCCAACTCCGGTCATTCGCTCCGCAAGCTATTGGGAAACTCCAATAGTGACGTACTGGCGCAGTTGCTGGAAGCTAAACGCGCCGGATCGATGGATGCTGAACGGAGGAAGGAATGCGAGGAATCACAGCGGCAATTGCTTTGGTGACGGTGAGCTTGGCATTCGTCGGTGCGCCGGGAGCTACCGCTGAATCCGCCCCACCCTCACCTCTTCGTTATACGAAGCTCTTCGATGCTTTGTGGTCCACGGTCGACGACCATTTCTACGACCCCTGGTTTCGCGGCGTGAACTGGCAGGCGGTGGGTGCGCGCTATCGCCGGAAGTTGGATGGAGTCACCAATGATCGACGATTTGAAGCGCTTGCGACTCGCATGCTGGATGAACTGGGCACCTCGCACCTCTATGTTGAGCCGCCGAGTAGTTCGAATGCTGCGGGCGTGGGTATTGGAGTGCGGTTCCGCACGATCGGCAGCCAGATTCTGGTTAGCGCCTTGGACCCTTTGTCGAACGCGCGCGTCACGGGGTTGCGCCCCGGCGACCGTCTATTGTCGCCTCAGTCCGCACTTTATGGAGAGCCCGGCACCACCGCGATGCTCAAGGTTCAAAGCTGTGCCGGCGAATTTCGCACTCTCGACGTTAAGCGCGAGGGCGCATTCTGGCCGCCGCAGCATCCAGGCTTCGAGTGGCATGAGGTCGCTCTGTCGCCGCACCGCAAGGTCGGGTATATCAAAATTGACCGCTTTGACGATGGCGCCGCAGAACTTGCCGACCGTGCGATGGCCGAACTCAAAGACACAAGCGCTTTGATCATCGACGTGCGGGACAACAGCGGAGGGAATTTATCGGCTACTCGTCTCGCGAGTTACTTTATCAGCGGCCCGCCGCGAGTCGAACTCGCGCTGTTCTCGCGGGCCTATCTCAAGATGCTCGGCCACCCCGTCACCGCTGCCGACGTTGCGGCGGCTCCCAAGGTGACCGGCGCCTATACCGACAAGGCAATTTTCGCTGCGGTCGCTGCGCATCACGGCGGCGCCGTCTTCATGACGGAGGACATGGGAGATAAGCGATATGCCAAACCGGTCGTCGTGCTCATCGGCGAAGACACTGGCAGTGCCGCCGAAGGGTTTGCCTGGGTGATGCGCGATTTTACGAAGGCCACCCTGGTAGGAAGGAAGACAGCAGGCGCGCTTTTAAGTGCCGAGACGTTCGATCTTCCGGATGACTGGAAAGTCACCGTGCCGGTTCAAGGCGTGTGGGGGCCGGACGGAACCGACTTTCGCGACAGGGCGGCATCTCCCAACGTCACCGTGAATTGGACCCGCGATGACCTGTGCTCCGGCCGCGATCCGGACATCGCCGAAGCGCTGAGGCTTTTGAGTTCTTCCGTTGCCTCCCACAATAGCCAGTAATTATCGTTTGCATACATCGCAACCTGCGTGGCGCGTGTTCAGTTTCATCGAACCGAAGAAGACCGACGACGCCAGGCACAGCGCGGTCACGATGAGGTCGCCCGCGCACAGGGCGTGGGCCGCCATGAGCCACGAGGCTGCGACATAGAGCACGATGCGCAAAATTATTGAGGCATGTCCTCTCTATCGAGAATTCACATTCCCAAGACAGACCTTGTCCGTAAACCGGCGAGAGCGAGCAACCTAAAGAACGCGGCCGAGCACGACCCGCGGACGCCCAAGCGAAAGAATGCGGGCCTGTTCCGCGAAACCGCATTTCTGCGCGACGCGCATCGACGCGATATTTTCGGGCGCCGTCAGAGCAATGACGCGGACCGGGCCGAAATGCATCCGTCCCCAACGGAGCGCCGCCTGTAAGGCTTCGGTGGCATAGCCTTTGCCCCAAGAAGCGGGAGCCAGCATCCATCCTATTTCGAGCACATCTTCGTATTCCGGCCCGCGGTCGCGCTTGCGATCGATGTAACCGATGTTGCCGATCAGCGCGCCGCCCGCTTTTTCCTCGATGGCCCACGGGCCGAAACCGCGCATGGCCCATTGTCCGGCGCCGCGGAGAAAGCCGCTCCAGGCGGTTTCTTCGGAGCGTGTCGTGCCGTCGCCCATGTGGCGGACGACTGCCGGGTCGGCCCACATAGCGGCGAGACGTTCGAAATCCTCCAGCCGGAACGGACGAAGCAGAAGGCGAGCGGTCTCCACAACGGGAATGTTCATGCGGGCTCCAGCGAACCGTTCGAGCGGAAAAACGCCCCCCGGTGTATCACCGCCTGCAGCGCCGCCTTACTGCACGGCGATGCGATAGGCGTAGGGCGCCAGCGTTTCCGTCTTAAGACCGTCGCCCTTCACCGCCTGCGGCGCGCCGCTGACGTTGACATCCACCGTGACGCGGTTGCGTCCTTTCACGCGCACGAAGGCGAACACCTCCTTGTTGTGCGGGTCGAGGATCTTCAGGTCGCCGCCGGCCGAACCGTTCCACAAAGCCTTGTCACGATGCTTGAGAGACAGCAGGCGTCGGTAGAATCCGGCCAGCTTGTAACGGTCCCAGTCGATCGGGTCGCGTTCGAAGAAGGCGAGCCGCTTGTCCAATCCCGCTTCCTGTCCGCCGTAGACGAGCGGCATGCCGGGCAGCGTGGCGGCGAGCACGGCATAGACCTGGAAGCCTTTGCCGTAGAGCTCGGGATCGGAGCCGTTCCACGAATTCTCGTCGTGATCGGAGGTGAACAGCATCTGGTAGGCGCCGGCGGGATAGACTTTGGGCGGCTTGAGAAAGAGCACCGCGAGGTCGCGCGCGTCGCCCTGGCCGTGGGCGATTTTCACCATGAGATGATAAAGGTCCCAGTCGTAGGTCATGTCGAAGGCCTGCTCGTCGAGTTCCGGCTTGTCGGCCTCGGCCAGCATGAACACCGGCTTGATCTTCTCCAGCGCGGTGCGCGCCGCGACCCAGAAATCGGTGGGCACGTTGCTTGCGAAATCGCAGCGGAAGCCGTCGATATCGGTGTTACGCACCCACCAGGTCATGGCGTCGATCATCGCCGCGCGCAGCGCCGGCTGGCGGTAATCCAGCCCCACGACATCGGACCACACTTGCGCGTCGGGACCGGTGCCGAGGCGGACCGGCCCGATCTTGCCGTCGGCATCCTTGAGATACCAATCGGGATGCTCCTTCACCCAGACGTTGTCCCAGGCGGTGTGGTTGGCCACCCAGTCGATGATGACCTTCATGCCGAGCGCGTGCGCGTGGTTCACCAGATGCTTGAAGTCGTCCAGGGTGCCGAACTCCGGATTGACCGCCAGATAGTCGGCCACGGAGTAATAGCTGCCGAGCGTGCCCTTGCGGTTTTCCTTGCCGATGGGATTGATCGGCATCAGCCACAGGATATCGACGCCCATCTTCCCGAGACGCGGCAACTGGCGATCGACGCCCGCGAAAGTGCCCTGCTTGGAATACTGGCGGACGTTGACCTCATAGATATCCGCCTTCACCGCCCAGGCGGGGTGATGGACGACAGTCGGAGCGGGCGTTGCGTCTTGCGCGGCGGCGGCGCCGAGACCGCCGAAGCAAAGCAATGCGGCAACGGAGAAGTTCCGCAAGGCGGCGGCGACACGGTTATCCCAATTCATGAATTCCCCTCCTGGAGCGTGGCGATTTTTTCGATTGTTAGTACGACTTCGGCAGATCGAGCACGTTCTCGCCGATGAAGGAGAGAATGAGCTGCTCGGTCACCGGGATGATGCGCGTCAGGATGGATTCGCGGAACAGGCGCTCCACCTGATATTCCTTGGCGTAGCCCATGCCGCCGAGCGTCATCACGGCGCGCGTCGTGGCGTCGAAACAGGCCCGCCCGCCGAGGAACTTCGCGGCATTGGCTTCCGCGCCGCAAGGCTGCTTGTTGTCGTAGAGCCAGGCGGCGCGCATGCACATCCAGAAGGCACTTTCCAGAAAGGCCCAATTTTCCGCCAGCGGATGCTGGATGCCCTGGTTCTGGCCGATGGGCCGTCCGAACACCACGCGCTCTTTGGCATAAGCGCCGGCGCGGCGCAGCGCATCGCGGCCGACGCCCACCGCTTCGACGCCGAACAGGACGCGCTCGGGATTGAGGCCGTCGAGCAGATAGCGGAAACCCCGGCCTTCCTCGCCGATGCGGTCCTCTTCCGGCACGGCGAGATCGTCGATGAACAGCGCGTTGGAATCCACCGCCGAGCGGCCCATCTTGGGGATGCGGCGGACCTCGATCTTGGCGCGGTCGAGATCGGTATAGAACAAGGTCATCCCGTCGGTCGGGCGTTTGCACTCGGCCTTGGGCGTGGTGCGCGTCAAGAGCAGGATCTTGTCGGCGACCTGGGCGGTGGTGGTCCACATCTTCCGTCCACGGACTATATAACCTTGGTCGGTGCGCCGCGCGAAGGTTTCGATGGAGGTGGTGTCGAGCCCGGCATTCGGCTCGGTGACGCCGAAAGCGACTTTGTGCTCGCCGGCGATCAGCGGTTCCAGCCAGCGCTTCTTCTGCTCCGGCGTGCCGTGCACGACGATGGGATGCGGCCCGAACAGATTGATATGGATCGTCGAGGCCGCGGCCATGCCGCCGCCGCTTTGCGTCACGGCATGCATCATCACCGCCGCTTCGGTAACGCCCAGGCCTGCGCCGCCGAGTTCCTCCGGCATGGTGATGCCGAGGAATCCCGCCTCGGCCATGGCTTTGTGGAACTCGTGCGGGAAGCGCGGCGCCGTGTCGCACTCGGTCCAGTAATCGTCGCCGAAGCGGCTGCAGACTTTGATGACGCCGTCTTCGATGGCCCGCTGGTCTTCGTTCAAAGTGATTTCCATGGTCCTGCCGTAAATAAATGCCCTTATGTTTCAATATGTTATAGTTTCCCCTGGGGCATGGTATACGTAAAACTGCGTAAGCAATTGCGCCAAATATTTCGGATAAACAAGGGGAAAGGCCGACCCGAAGGCGTTATAAAGGCGCCCCCGGAAGGGAAGAATTTGTTCATAGGCAGCGCAGAAAGCCGGGAGACAAATCACAACAATGAGTTCTGTATCGGCTGAAGGGCGCACATCGACGCCCGCGCCGGCGCGCCGGGTAGGAATGGCGCCGACCGACATCGCTAATCCGGATTACTTTCATAAAGTCGTCGACTGCCAATGGGCTTGTCCGGCGCATACGCCCGTTCCCGAATATATCCGGCTGATCGCGGCGGGCCGCTATTCCGACGCCTACATGATCAACTGGCAGTCCAATGTGTTTCCCGGCGTGCTCGGGCGCACCTGCGACCGGCCCTGCGAGCCGGCCTGCCGCCGCGGCCGCGTCGAGAAGGAGCCGGTCGCCATCTGCCGGCTGAAACGCGTCGCCGCGGATTCGAAAGACGACATCCGCGACCGCCTGCCCAAGCCCGCCGCGCAAAAGAACGGCAAGCGCATCGCGCTGATCGGCGCGGGGCCCGCGTCTTTGACCGTGGCGCGCGATCTTCTGCCGCTCGGCTATACCTGCGTGATCTACGATGCCGATCCGTTCGCCGGCGGCATGATGCGCACCCAGATCCCGCGATTCCGCCTGCCCGGACACGTGCTGGACGAAGAATGCGGCTATATCCTCGGTCTCGAGCCGGAAACGCGCTTCGGTCAGAAAGTGGAATCGCTCAAGGCCATGCTGGCGGAAAACTACGATGCGGTGTTCGTCGGCTGCGGCGCGCCGCGCGGGCGCGACCTCGACATTCCGGGCCGCAAGGAAGCGGTCGAACACATCCATATCGGCATCGATTGGCTGGCGTCGGTCTCCTTCGGACACACCACCAAGATCGGCAAACGCGTGGTCGTGCTGGGCGGCGGCAACACCGCCATGGACTGCTGCCGCACCTCGCGCCGGCTCGGCGGCGAGAAAGTCGACGTGGTCGTGCGTTCCGGCTTCGCCGAAATGAAGGCGTCGCCCTGGGAAAAAGACGATGCGATGCGCGAGGACATTCCGATCCACAATTTCCTGGTGCCGCTGGAATTCACCCACGACAACGGCAAGCTGACCGGCGTGACCTTCGAGAAGGTCAAGGCGGAATACGACGCCAAGGGACGGCGCAAGCTGATCCCTGCTGGCGAGCCGCCGGTGCATATGGAATGCGACGACGTGCTGGTGGCGGTGGGCCAGGAGAACGCCTTTCCCTGGATCGAGCGCGACATCGGCCTGGAATTCGACGAATGGGACATGCCCAAGGTCGATCCGGCCACCATGCGCTCGACGCACCCCAAGGTGTTCTTCGGCGGCGACGCCGCCTTCGGGCCCAAAAACATCATCTGGGCGGTGGCGCACGGCCACGAGGCGGCGCTCTCCATCGATCTTCTGTGCACCGGCCAGGAGGTGACGCAGCGGCCGTCGCCGCTGGTGAACGTTCTCAGCCAGAAGATGGGCATCCACGAATGGTCCTACGACAACGACGTGTCGCTGGACCTGCGGTTCAAAGTGCCGCACGCGCCCAAGGAGCTGACGCTCAAGGACGTCAATATGGAGGTGGAGCTGGGCTTCAACCAGGAACTCGCCTTCAAGGAAGCGCAGCGCTGCCTCAACTGCGACATCGAGACGGTGTTCGAGAGGAACCTCTGCATCGAATGCGACGCTTGCGTCGACATCTGCCCGATGGACTGCATCACCTTCACGCCCAACGCGCTCGAAGGCGATTTGCGCGGCCTGCTGACCGCGCCGGCAAAAAATCTGACGCAGTCGCTTTACGTCTCTTCAGAGTTGAAGACCGGAAACATCATGGTGAAGGACGAAGACGTCTGCCTGCATTGCGGGCTGTGCGCCGAACGCTGCCCGACGGGCGCTTGGGACATGAAAAAATTCTATCTTGAAACCGCAAAGGCGCACACATGCAGCCGATAAGCGCCGTCAACGACTTCGTCGTCAAATTCGCCAACGTCAACGGTTCCGGATCGGCCTCGGCCAACGAACTCTTCGCCCGCTCCGTGCTGCGCATGGGCGTGCCGGTGGCGTCGCGCAACATCTTCCCCTCGAACATCCAGGGCCTGCCGACGTGGTACGAGGTGCGCGTCTCCGGCGACGGCTGGCTGGGACGGCGCGGCGGCGTCGACCTCATGGTGGCGATGAACCCGCAAACCTGGGACAAGGACCTCGCCGAAATCGACAAGGGCGGCTACCTCCTCTACGATTCGACAAAGCCCATCCCGGCTTCGAGATTCCGCAAGGACCTGACGCTGCTGCCGGTGCCGCTGACCGACATCTGCAACCACGCCTATAGCGATCCGCGCCAGCGCCAGCTGTTCAAGAACATCATCTATGTCGGCGTGCTGGTTTTCGCGCTGGACATGGACCTCGCGGCGGTCAAGTGGCTGATCGCCGAGCAATTCGAGAGCAAGAAGAAGCTGATCGCGCCGAACCTGCAGGCGCTCGATTTCGGCTACGATTACGCGCGCGAACATCTGCTGGGCATCTGCGGGCTGAAGGTCAAGCGCCAGGACAAGGTGGGCGACCGCATCTTCATCGGCGGCAACGACGCGGCGGGACTGGGGGCGGTCTACGGCGGAGCCACGGTGTGCGCCTGGTATCCGATCACGCCCTCCACCTCGCTGGCGGAGGCTTTCACCAAGCATTGCAAGCGGTTCCGCGTCGACCCGGCCACCAAAAAGAACAAATTCGCCATTCTCCAGGCCGAGGACGAGATCGCCGCCATCGGCATGGTGCTCGGCGCCAACTGGAACGGCGCGCGCGCTTTCACCGCCACCAGCGGACCGGGCATCTCGCTGATGCAGGAATTGTTCGGTTTCTCCTATTACGCCGAGATTCCGGCCGTGGTGTTCGATATTCAGCGCGGCGGGCCGTCCACCGGGATGCCGACGCGCACCCAGCAATCCGACCTGATGCTGGCGGCCTATTCGGGCCACGGCGACACCAAGCACGTGCTGCTGTTCCCCGAAGATCCCCGCGAGGCGTTCGAATTCGCGGCCGCGGCCTTCGATCTGGCGGAACGGCTGCAGACGCTGGTGCTGGTGATGATGGACCTCGACATCGGCATGAACGACTGGCTGTGCAAGCCGCTCGCCTGGGACAAGGACCGCAAATACGACCGCGGCAAAGTGATGACGGCCGAAGAGCTGGAGGCCGGGAAGGAATTCGGCCGCTATCTCGACGTCGACGGCGACGCCATCCCCTACCGCACCTTGCCCGGCACGCATCCCACCAAGGGCGCTTATTTCACCCGCGGCTCCAGCCACGACCGCTATGCCCGCTACAGCGAGGACGGCGGCGTTTACGTCGAGGTGATGCAACGCCTGCTGCAGAAATTCGAGACCGCCAAATCGCTGGTGCCCAAGCCGGTGCTGCACAAGGCCAAGGAGCCGGCGAAGTTCGGCGCCATCTATTTCGGCTCGACCTCGGCGGCGATGGGCGAAGCGCTGGCGGCGCTGGACGATCACGGACTGCATATCGATGCGCTGCGCGTCCGGGCTTTCCCCTTCTCCGAGGAGGTCGTCGAGTTCATCAACGCGCACGAACAGATATTCGTGGTGGAGCAAAACCGCGACGCCCAGCTGCAGAAGATGATCGTCAACGAATGCGCCATCGATCCAGCGCGGTTCATCTCCATCCTGCATTACGACGGCACGCCGGTAACGGCACGCTTCATCATCAAAGCGATCGCCGACCGCGTGAACGTCGGCAAAGCCAGGGAAGCCGCCGAATGACCTACATCGCCAAACCGAAGCTGCATCACCCGGGACTGCCCACCAACAAGCTGGGCTTCACCCGTCGCGACTATGAGGGACGCATCTCGACGCTGTGCGCCGGCTGCGGCCACGACTCCATCAGCGCGGCGCTGGTCCAGGCCTGTTTCGAACTCGACATCGCGCCGCACCGCGTCGCCAAGCTGTCCGGCATCGGCTGCTCGTCGAAGACGCCGGACTACTTCCTGGGACAGAGTCACGGCTTCAACTCGGTGCACGGACGCATGCCGAGCGTCTTGACCGGCGCCAGCATGGCCAATCGCGACCTCATCTATCTCGGCGTTTCGGGCGACGGCGACAGCGCCTCCATCGGGTTCGGCCAGTTCGCCCATTGCATGCGCCGAGGCGTGAACATGGTCTATATCTGCGAAAACAACGGCGTCTACGGGCTCACCAAGGGCCAGTTCTCGGCCACCGCCGACAAAGGCTCGAAAGCCAAGGGCGGCGCCGTCAACAGCGATTCCGCGATCGATCTGGCCTCGCTGGCCCTGCTGATGGGCGCAAGTTTCGTGGCGCGCAGCTTTTCCGGCGACAAGAAGCAGCTGGTGCCGCTGATCAAGGCGGCCATCGCCCATAAGGGCTCGGCGGTGCTCGACGTCATCAGCCCCTGCGTGACGTTCAACAACCATGCGGGTTCGACCAAGAGTTTCGATTTCGTGCGCGACCACAACGAGGCGGTCAACAAGCTCGACTTCGTGCCGCCGGAAAAGGAAATCACCGTCGATTACGAACCGGGCACCACCGAAGTGGTGCGCCAGCACGACGGTTCCTTCCTCAAGCTGGCCAAGCTTCACAGCGATTACGATCCGAGCGACCGGGTCGCGGCGCTGACCTACCTGCAGGAGCGCGCGGCGGCCGGCGAAGTCGTGACGGGGCTGCTCTATATCGACGCCACCGCGCCGGACCTCCACGAACATCTCGGCACGGTCGACGCCCCGCTCAACCGGATGAACGAAAAGGAACTGTGCCCGGGCGCGGACATGCTCGAAACCATCAACGCCGAGTATCGCTGAGCGATGACCGCCGGCGCCTTCATCGACATCGACGCCTTCCGCAAAGCGCCGTTGGTCCGCGAGCCGTTTCCCTATGCCATGGTGCCGGGCTTCGTGAAGAGCGGCGCGGTGCCGGCGATCGAAGCGGATTTCCCGAAAGTGGATCTGCCGGGCAGCTTTCCGCTGCCGACCCTGAAATACGGCCCGGTCTTCCGGGATTTCATGCAGGCGATCCGCGGGCCGGAATTCGAGCAGGCGGTTCAGGAAAAGTTCGGCATCGACCTTTCCCGGCGCCCGACCATGGTGACCGTGCGCGGCCGCAGCCGGATGAGCGACGGGCAGATTCACACCGACAGCCGGACCAAGGTAATCACCGTCTTGATCTACATGAACGGCAAATGGGAGGCGCAAGGCGGAAGGCTGCGCCTGCTGCGCTCGCCGGACAATCTGGACGATGTCATCGCCGAGGTGCCGCCCGACGAGGGAACCCTGCTGATCTTCAAGAACGAGCTCAATGCCTGGCACGGCTATGAAGGGTTCGAAGGAGAGCGCAAGGTGATCCAGCTCAACTGGGTCACGGATGACGGCGTGGTGTGGCGCGAACAGACCCGCCACAAGATGAGCGCCTTCTTCAAGCGGCTTGCCGGACGCCCCGCCGCCGGCGGATACTGAACGACAAATCCGTCATCCGGGACGGCGCGAAGCACGGTTGGCTGTCACCGGTTCGAAGCCGTAACC
>JAGWVX010000064.1 GCA_018970685.1 Alphaproteobacteria bacterium
ATCCTCGCCTTCCTCGACAATCTTTCGCAGAGCATCGGTTGTGCCGGCATGCCGACGACCATCGTACTGGCGTCGGACGGGATCGAGGATTCCGATTATGCCAGATTGACCCGGCGCGGCGCCCATCTGCCGCCGCCGGACGGACGGCCTTTCCAGGGCTGCGCCGCGTTCGAAATCCTCGGCCTCGGCCAAGGCGCCGACAGTCCGCGCCTGACCTCGTATCTTCGCAGCGAATGGGGGCGTTGGGCTCTGGCCGCGGGCTTCGCGCGATTCCAAGGCCTGAACGACTGGTAGCAAGCCTTTATTTTCAAAGCGGAACATTTCCTCGAACACTGCTTGACACAGAATACTCTGTAATATAGAGTTATCTGTAATTAATGAGAAATGCTCAATGTCGCTGTCTCCGCAGGAAGCCGCCAGCACGCTGTCGGATGTCGAACGCGCCGCCAAGCGTAGCGCGCGCGCTTTCGGCTATCGCAAGGCCTCGCCGCATCTCATCTTGTGGGGCATCGTCTGGCTGATCGGCTACGGCGCCACCGACGTGTTCCCGGCGCGCGCCGGACTCATATGGCTGGCGCTTATCGCCGCCGCCTGCATCGTCGCGTTCTACATCTCGCGTTGCTACAGAGAAGACGGCCGGGCGAAGGGTAACGCGGTCGGCGTCTGGCGCGTCGTGGCACTCATCGCCATCGCCTATGTCTTCATCATCGGAACTTACGCGATCCTCGGACCGCTGCGCGGCATGCAACAGGGCGCCTTCGTGCCGTTGCTGGTGGGTGCGGTCTATACCGGCGTAGGTCTCTGGCTCGGCATGCGTTTCGTGATCGCCGGCGCACTGCTGATCGCTCTGACCTTTGCGGGCTATTTCTATCTGCAGGAATACTTCCTGCTGTGGATGGCCTTTGCCGGCGGCGGCGCGCTGATCCTGGCAGGCTTCTGGCTGCGGACGGTGTGACCATGGAACAGCCAGATCCCATCATCCATCAACCCGTACGCCTCAAGATCATGTCGGCTTTGAAAGTGCTGCCGGCCGGCGAGCAGATCGAATTCGTCCGCTTGAAGGCGATCGTCAATGCCACCGAAGGCAACCTCGGCGCCCATATCGTCACCCTCGAAGAGGCCGGTTACGCCGTCGTCCAGAAGGACTTCGTCGCAAAACGCCCGCGCACTCGCGTGGCGTTGACCAAGCAGGGCCGCCGCGCCTTCGAAGATTATGTCGCCTATCTGCGCGACATCATCGATGCAGAACCCAAAGCCGCGCAATGAAAGATCGTGTCATGCGTTTCAAATCCCTTCTCGCCGTCCTCGCGATTGTCGGCGCAGCCGCCGTTTCCGCCCAAGCCGCCACCGCACCGAAGCTGTTCGCCGACAGCCAACTCGTCACCGAGCCGCGCTTCAGCGACGAAATTATCGGACACGGCCCGGATGTTATCTTCATTCCCGGCCTCGCCTCCTCCCGCGAAACATGGAAAGCGACGGCGGAACGCCTGAAGGATCGCTTTCGCGTCCATTTGATCCAGGTTGCGGGCTTTGCCGGCGAGCCGGCGCGCGCCAATGCTTCCGGCCCGGTCGTGGTGCCGACGGCGGAAGCGATCGATGCCTATCTGGTGGCGCAGCATCTGACGCCCGCGGTGATCGTCGGACACTCGCTGGGCGGAACGATGGTTCTCTATCTCGCTGAAAGTCACGGTGCCGATCTGAAAAAGGGGTTCATCGTCGATGCATTACCCTTCTATCCACGCCTAATCGGCGGCCCGAAGGCGACACCCGAAAGCATGAGACCAATGGCGGACGCTATCCGCAGCGGCAAGTCACAGATGACCGATGCGCAAGCGGCGCAATTCATGGCAAGCATGGCCACCGCCAAATCCGATCAGGATATTATTGCCGGCTGGAGACGAGCGAGCGACAAAACCACTGTCGCCAATGCGCTTGCCGACGATTTCACGCTCGATCTGGGCCCCGGCCTCGCCGACATAACCGTACCGCTAACTCTGATCTATCCTGATTATGTGCGGCTTGGCACGCCTCCTGGCACAACGGACAAAATATATCGCGGCGCCTATGCGGCGGATACACACATGACATTCGTGCGTGCCGACAATTCGCTGCACTTCATCATGTTCGACCAGCCTGCGCAGTTCGCCGAGGCGCTGGATGCTTTCCTGGCGGATTAGCGGCAGAGGCGTGCGCGGATTTCGTTCGGCGTCACGCCGCTTTCGCGCAGCGCCCGAAGCGTCACGGCGCGATCGCGCTTGGAGAATTTCCGCCCCCGTTCGTCGAGGATAAGACGGTGATGCGCGTAAGCGGGAGTCGACAAACCCAGCAGCGCCTGCAGCAGGCGCTGAACATGGCTGGCGGCGAACAGATCGTTGCCGCGCGTCACCAAGGTCACGCCTTGGAAGGCATCGTCCACCACGACGGCGAGGTGGTAGGCCGCCGGCATCTCCTTGCGGGCCAGCACGACATCGCCGAATAACGACGGCTGCACGGCGATAGAACCGGTTTCGCCGTCCGGCCCGGCGCCTTCTTCTTCAAAAACCAGATTTCCGGCTTGCTGCGCCGCTTTCGCCGCGTCGAGCCGCAGGGCGTAAGGTTCGCCGTCCGCCATGCGACGCACCCGTGCCGCCGCGCTCAACGACCGGCACAAACCCGGATAAACCGGCCCGTCGGGGCCATGCGGCGCCTCGGCGGAACGTGCAATTTCTTCCGCGACGTCCTTGCGCGTGCAGAAACACGGATACAGCAAGCCGCGCGCCTGCAGCGCGGCCAGCGCTTCGCGATACGCCCCGGAGCGCGATGACTGGCGCAGGACCGGCCGCTCGAACGCCAAGCCCAGCCATTCCATATCTTCCAGAATTGCCGCCTCATATTCCGGCCGGCAACGCGCCGTATCGATATCTTCGAGGCGCAACAGAAAACGCTCGCCTGCGTCGCGTGCGCGCATCGCGGCATAGGCATGGCCCAGATGCAGCAATCCGGTCGGACTGGGTGCGAAGCGCGTGACGATCACGGTTGGACAGGGTTCGATCCGCATGACAATCATGCGGCCGAAATGAATCCTGGGGCAAGTCCGTGGCACTTTCAGGTCCGCGCCTCGAGCCGCGCAGAGGTCCGGCCACGCATCTGGTCGTGCTGTGTCATGGCTACGGCGCCGACGGCAAGGACCTGATCGAACTTGCGCCCCATTTACAAAAGGCGCTGCCCGGCGGCGCCTTCGTCGCGCCGAATGCCCCGCAGCGCTGCGCCGGCGCCGGCTATCAATGGTTCCCGATCTCCCGCATCGACCCGCATGAAATGCACAAAGGCGTCGCAGGCGCGGCGGGTTTGCTGGAAGCCTTCCTGCAAGCCGAACTTGCACGCCTGGCGCTGACATCCGACCGCTTGGCGCTCGTCGGCTTCAGCCAAGGAACCATGATGGCGCTGCATGTCGGATTGCGCGGCCCCATCAGGCCGGCGGCGATCGTCGGCTTTTCGGGTCTGTTGACGGGTGCAACACCTTTCGAAGATAAGCTTCCTCCGGTCTTATTGACGCACGGCGAGGAGGATACGGTGATCCCGCCGGAAGCGCTGTTCTTGTCGGCGGGCGCGCTCGGCGCCGGCGGCGTGCGGGTCCAGTGGCATCTATCCCGGGGCCTCGCCCACGGCATCGATGAAGCAAGCCTCGCGCTGGCAGGCGGGTTTCTCGCCCTGGCATTCGGCGGCAGGCTGGCCTCGATCGGCGAGGCCTGCTGCGTTCTTCGCTGAAGCGTCGCCATTCCGTCACACCGAATCGCGTAACCTACCGGCCGTATTGGCATTGCAGCGCTTTGCCCGTACACTGAGGATCAGCAAGAAGGAGTACGGCCTTCAGGGAAGCATCGTCGTGTTAGCGGCCGCGCGCAGTCCCGATAATTGCCCGGCTCTCGTGCTCAACG
The DNA here is from genome assembly GCA_018970685.1 of Alphaproteobacteria bacterium. Taxonomy (GTDB): domain Bacteria; phylum Pseudomonadota; class Alphaproteobacteria; order Micropepsales; family Micropepsaceae; genus Rhizomicrobium. The sequence goes on from JAGWVX010000064.1 coordinate 3,918, forward strand.
CGGATTTCCGTCCGTTGAGCTATTTTCCGTTGTCGTTGTGGTCCTGGCAGGACGCGATCAAGGCTGTGTTCCTCGAACGCGTGAACATCCTGGAACAGTATGACCGCAAGGTGCATTCGCCGTCCTTCGAGATGCGTCTGCCTTCCGTCGTCTCGCTCAAAACCTATATCAAGCCGGCGCGCAATCCCGCCTTCACGCGATTCAACGTCTTTCTGCGCGATAGCTTCGAGTGCCAGTATTGCGGCGACGGCGAAGATCTGACTTTCGACCACGTCATTCCGCGTTCGCGCGGCGGACGCACCACCTGGGACAATGTCGTCACCGCCTGTGCGCCATGCAATCTGCTAAAGGGCGGAAGGCTGCCGCATCAGACGGGAATGCAACCGCGCCATCGTCCGCACCGGCCGACGGTAATGGAGCTGCGCGACAACGGCCGCCGCTTCCCGCCGAACTACCTGCACGACAGCTGGTCGGACTATCTCTACTGGGATACCGAACTCGAACCCTGAGCGGTTCTGGCCGGCCGCCACATGGCGATCAACGGCGGCGCGCCCCGCGGGGCGATATTGCGTTTGGCGGCGAAACCACAGCGCTCGTAAAGCTTTGTATTTCTGGGATTGGAATTCTCCAGATAAGCCGGCACGGCGTTGGCGTCGGCGCGCGCCACGGTGGCTTCAAGCAGCGCGCCGCCCAGACCCAATCCTTGCAGCCGCGGCGCCACCGCGATGAAAGCAAGATAGAAATGCCGCTCGGAGGGATGATTCTTCTCCATCGCGTCGGCCATCGCCGAACCGCGCATCAGGCGCGGAACGCCGCATAACCGCACGAACAACGGCAGCAGGCGCATCTGTTCCACGAATCCGCCGACACTGGGCGGAGCCTCGGGCGGCAGCCAAGCCGCGGCGGCGCCGGCATCTTCGCTCATCCACACTTCACCGAACGGAATGGCGCGCTCCTTGAGCAGCCAGAAGAAGAATTTCTCCAGCGCTTGGGCGCGCTTGGGACCTTTGCGTGCGATCCAGTCGAACACCGGGTCGGTGAGAAAGGCCGCAGCAAACAAGCGCGACAGAAGCCCGGTGTCGGACTCGTTCGCCCGGCGCGGCGCAGAGGCCGCCGCCAAGAGCGCGTGACGGTCTTCGCTCATATCCGCGTGGAAAGGGCAATCGCCAAGCGGCATCCGGCCTTGATGGTGCCGCTGAGCAGCCGATAGGCAGGCGCCTTTTCGGCGCCGTGGGCCAGGGCCGTTTCGCGATGGGCGATCTCGTCGACGCGAAACGCGGCGACCGTCTTCTTCAGAGCGGGGTCGGCATCGCCCAGCCGTTCGATCTGACCAGCGTAATGCTCGTCGATCACTTCTTCGACCGCCGCCGTACAAGCCATCGCCGCTTTCTCGCCCATCAGCGCCGTCGCCGCGCCGAGCGTGAAGCCCGCGACGCGCCAGACCGGCTCCAGCGCCGTCGGACGCACGCGCCGCTGGTTGATCAACTTGTCGAAAGCCTTGAGATGTTCTTCTTCCTGCTTGGCCATGTGTTTGATCGCCGCGGCGGTCTTCGACGCGGCTTTCGAAGCGGCAAAGACGGCAAGCTGACCTTCGTAAATGCGCACCGCGCCGTACTCGCCCGCATGGTCGACGCGAATCATCGCCGCAATGTCCTGATCGGCGCCGACGCCCGGAGCGGCAGGACGCGCGCGGCGTTCCGATTTCCCGCTCATGCCCTTCTCCTGGTCAGAAAAAACGGTTTGCGGCTTGCAAGAAGATACCCGCCCACGATCGCCACGCTGAGCGAGAAGATCGCGTTATACCCGGCGAGCGAAATGCCAAAGAGCCGCCAGGCCGCAACGTCGCAGCGCACCACGGGCGCCACATGACTGAGGTCCAGCGCTCCGGTGGCAACGAAGCGGTCGCCGGTACAGGACGCCGGCCCGGGCAGGAACTTCCATTCGACGCCCGCCTGATAGGCACCGATGAGCCCGGTGGCGGCGATGAGAATCAGCGCCAGCCAGGCCATCGCCGCGGTCATTTTCCGCCCGATCAATCCGGACGCGAACAACCCGGCGGCGGCGAACCCGATGACGATGGCGGCATCCAGCGGCCATCTCTGCCAGTGGCACATCTCGCACGGCATGACGCCGCCTATATATTGAAAACCCAGCGCGCCGAGGATCATGGCCAGCGAGTAGGCGCCTGCGAGAGCGGCGATGTTCTGTGCACTCATTGCGCAAAAATCCTTGTCTCATCGTGAAACGCTTTGAACTCGAGCGCATTGCCGCTGGGATCGCTGACGAAAAACGTAGCCTGTTCGCCCGGCTGTCCTTTGAAACGCACAACCGGCGCGACGACAAAGTCAACATGCGCCCGACTCAATTTTTCGGCGAGCCCGCTCCATTCGTCCATAGCGAGAATGACGCCGAAATGACGCACGGGCACGTTCTCGCCGTCGACGCGATTAAATTCTTTATGTGCGCGCTCGTTCGGGCTTAAATGCGCCACGATTTGGTGGCCAAAGAAATCGAAGTCGATCCACTCTGCGCTTGAACGCCCTTCGGGGCAGCCGAGCAGCTCGCCATAAAAGGCGCGCGCCTCTGCGAGGTCGCGTACCGGAAAGGCGAGATGGAATGGGGGACGTTTGCCGGGCTGCCTCATAATGAGACTAGAGAAGCAAGATACGCGGTAAAAGGGAAGCCTATGCGTAGAAATGGGGCCACCCGTGGAAAAAAGCGTGCAAGGCGGCGCGTAGTCCATCGCGAACTTTTGAAGATCGAGGGCCGCGCCGTTGAAGTGAGCGTGAAACTCAATCCAAGAGCCAGACGGCTGATCGTGAAGGTTCACCCCACGAGCGGCGAGGTCAGTGTTGTGGCACCGTCGAAAAGGGCGCTCGACCGCGCGCTCGACTTCGCCCGCGGGCAGACCGATTGGATCGCGCGTCAACTCGCCCATGTGCCGCAGCGCGTGGCGCTGGCGGCCGGCGCGCGCATTCCCTTTCGCGGCGTCGATTATCTGATCGTCCGCGGCGAATCTGCGCGCGCGCCGGTGTGGGTCGACGATGACGAGGCAGTCATTCACGTCGGCGGCCGCGCCGAACATACGCCGCGCCGCGTTCTCGATTTTCTCAAACGTCAGGCGCGCCGCGAACTGGAAGCGCGCTCCTTCGAATTCGCCGCCAAGATCGGCATGCGGCCGAAGCGCATCACCGTGCGCGACACGGCCAGCCGCTGGGGCTCGTGCTCATCGACCAAATCGCTGTCGTTCTCCTGGCGACTGATCCTGGCGCCGACCTTCGTGCTGGACTATGTGGTGGCGCACGAAGTCGCGCATTTGCGCGAGATGAATCACGGGCCGCGCTTCTGGAAGCTGGCGCACGAGTTGGCCGGCGACGTCAAACGGCCCCAGGCCTGGCTGCGCCAGCACGGCGCCGGCCTGCATCGTTACGGGGCGAGATAAGTTTCAGGTTCCGCTGAACAGTTTGTCGATCAGCTGCTGCAGGCTGTCTCCGTCTTCGGGTTTCTGCTCGGGCTGGCTCGCAACCGCAACGGCTTGCCCGGCGAGCGGCCGCGCCGGCAGGCCGGCTTCCGCATTCTCCATGAAGGTCTTCCAGATATAGGCCGGCAGCTTGCCGCCGGTGGCGCGCTTCATCGGCGCGTTATCGTCGTTGCCGACCCATACGCCGCACACCAAATCCGCCGTGAAGCCGACGAACCAGGCGTCGCGGTAATCCTGCGTCGTGCCGGTCTTGCCCGCGCTCGGCCGTTCGTCGAGACGCGCCGCCTTGCCGGTGCCGGTCTGCACGACCGCCGTCATCAACCCGGTCATCTTGGCGAGATTGTCCGGCGACATCACTTGCGCCGGCGGCGTCTTCTTGTGCTGCCAGAGGACCTTTCCGTCTTTTGTGCGTATACGGACGATGCCGTAGGGCGCCGCCTCGTCCCCGCCATTGGCGAAGGGCGCATAAGCCGCCGTCAGCTCCAGAGGCGTCACCACGCTGGTGCCGAGTGCCAACGACGTCACCGCCAGCAGCGGCGTGTCGATGCCGAGCCGCTTGGCGGTCCGCGCGACGACCGCCGGCCCCACCTGCGCCGTCAGCTGCGCCGCCACCGAGTTGGAAGACTCGGCAAAGGCCTGGGTCAGCGTGATCTCGCCCTGATATTCGCCCTCGAAATCGCCGGGCCGCCAGCCGTGGATGTCCACCGGAGCGTCATCCATCACGTCATCCGGATTATGGCCGTGCTCGAAGGCGGCGAGATAGACGAAGGGCTTGAAGGCCGAACCGGGCTGGCGCTGCGCGTCGGTGGCGCGGTTGTACGGGCTGTCCTCATAGGAACGGCCGCCGACCATGGCGCGCACGGCACCGTCCGGCGTCAAGGCAACGAGAGCGGCCTGACTGGCGTCGAAGGTGCCGCCGTCTTCGTCGAGACCCGCGGTAACGGCGCGTTCGGCTTCGGCCTGCGCGTCAAGATCAAAGGTGGTGTCGACGATCAGCGCTTCCTTGGCGTCGCCGACATAGCCGGCGATCTGCGAGACCACCCAATCGGCAAAATAACCCGACCCCGGCGTCGCCGTGCCGCGCACGATCCGCGAGCGCGTGGCCTGCGCCTCCTCGCAAGTGCGCGCGTCGATATAACCCGCGTCCTGCATGGCGTGAAGCACGACATTGGCGCGGGCTTGGCTGGCATCGGGATCGGCGAGCGGATTGTAGCGGGCGGGCGCCTTGACGCTGCCGGCCAACATCGCCGCCTCCGGCAAGGAAAGTTGCGTGGCATGCTTGCCGAAGAACCGCTCGGCGGCGGCCTCGATGCCGTAGACGCCTGCGCCGAAATAGACCCGGTTGAGATAGAGCGTGAGGATCTGGTCCTTGCTGTAGCGCGACTCCAGATAGAGCGCGAGCACCGCTTCCTCGATCTTGCGGTCGAACGTACGCTTGGGCTGCAGGAACAGATTTTTCGCCAGCTGTTGGGTCAGCGTCGAGCCGCCCTGCACCACATGGCCGACCATCATGTTCTCGAAGGCCGCGCGCATAATCCCGATCGGATCGATGCCGAAGTTCTCGCGGAAGCGGCGGTCCTCGATGGCGATGAAGGCATTGGGAACGTAGGACGGAAGCTTGCCGACATCCACCATGACGCCTTGCGTGAGGCCGCGCTGCGCGATCAGGCGGCCGCGGTCGTCCAGGATGGTAATGGCGCGCGACGGGCCGTTCACCAGCAGGCTATTGACGTCGGGCAATTCCGACAGAAACCGCGAATAAAAAATGCCGCCGAAGATGACGCCCCAGGCGGCGACCAGGATCACCACATAGGGCCATGTCCGTTTGCGCGGTTTGCGCTTGGCCGTCCGCTCTGGCGGCCCGCCTTCGGCGATAGCCGCAATGCGCTCGCGCGTGCGCCGGTCGGTTTCGGATTGCTTGCGCGCCATGCGTTAACCCTTGGAGGCGGCAACTTTGGCCCCCAAGTGTTAACAGGCGTTAAACATCTCGTTCGTCCATGGAGCGTCTCCGCGCTCTCTAATCCGGTTTGCCGCCCACCCGCACGGACGCCATGCCCGAGGAATTGAGCTTGCCGCTGTAGGACTTAAGCCAGACATCGCCCGAACCGATGGCGCTGATCTGGGGATCGACCGCTTCGCCGCCGAATTCCAGATCGCCGGCACCGACGATGGAGACCTTGAGCGGATCGGCATGTCCGCTGTGGATGCGTGTATCGCCCGCGCCGGCGATCGAAAGCACGACCGGTCCTGCGACGGAGTCGATGCTGAGGTCGCCCGACCCGGCGATGTCCGCCTTGAGCGGCCCGTTAATCGCTCCCAGAACCGTATCGCCGGAGCCTGCGATGCTCACCCTGGCGCCTGCTGCCGACGTCACCTTGACGTCGCCCGATCCGGCAATGTTGAGGTCGAGCGGCCCGTTGACCGCGCCGATTTGAATGTCGCCGGAGCCGACGGCTTTCACGGTCGCTTCGCTGACCCGCCCGATTCTGACATCGCCGCTCGCCGTCTCGACCCACACTTTTCCGTCGAGGTCGCCGACGACAAGATCGCCGAACATGTGCTTGGCCGTGATCGCGCTGCCGCGCGGCACGGTCAGCGTGATCTTGATTTTGTTCTTGTCGTCGAGATGCGAGTAATCGAACCATTTGGACCAGTCCCACACGCTGAACGAATGTTCGTCGCGCGGACCGGAAACCGTCAGCACGCCTGACGCGGTTCGACTCTTGACCTCATCGACCAAATCGCGCGGACCGGAGATCTGCAACGAGACGACATTCGCGGGGCCGTTCACCGGTTTGACCGTCACATCCGCGGAGACCTTTTCCAGATCGACGGCGTGCGCCTGAAACGTCTGCGCCGGACGATCGATCTGCGTCCAGTCCTTTGCCTTGGCCGGCAGAATGACGAGAGCGGCGACGGCCGCGCCGATTACAAAGGATTCGATCCGGTTGGGCATGGCGCCTCCAAGGGCTTTTCCTGTTCGAATGACAGATAGGCTCTCCCTACTGTTATGCACACACAATAAAATTCGCAGAGCCAGCCCTCAAAGTGGGAAC
>JAGWVX010000065.1 GCA_018970685.1 Alphaproteobacteria bacterium
CCTGGAAGCTGGGGTTGATCACGTCCTTCATGGCGCGCTGATAGTACGACGTGTTGAAGTCGAAAATGCGCGCCGTCGCGCCCGCGCGGAAGGTAAGCTGGTCGGTGGCCTCATAGGAGAGGTTCGCTATCAACGTGCGATACGTGTTGCCGGTGTAATACTCGTAGTGGCGCAACGCCGAGAAGTCCTTGACGAAGGTCCAGTTCGCGGGATCGGCGACGTTGAAGCCGTAATTCATTGCGGGCATCTCGCCGCCGGCCGTTGCGTCCCATACGAAATAGCCGTTGCCGCTCGCGGTGCCGGAATCCATCCTGTTGACTTCGGCGAGGAGCCCGGTTTGGTGGTTATAGGAGTGCGACCAGCCGACCGTCATGTCGCCTTTGAAGCGATCGGAGAAATTATGGCTGCCGTGCAGTGAGACCTGCTCGAACTGCGTTGTGTAATAGGCTTCATCGGCGCCGGAGCGGAAATCTACGTTGTCGAGCTTGAGATAGGTGGCAGCTCCGTTCTGTACCTTGGCGCCGATCAGCTTGGTGGACGGACGGCCGACGAAGCTGATGGCGGCGGCGAGGGCGTCACTGCCGTTCGGGTTATAGCCGTAGGCCGGATCGGTATAATATGTGTACGGATCGAGATTCTTCGCCGAATAGCACTGGATATCGGCTTGCGTCGCCGAGCCCGTCTGCGGCGAACACGTCGTAAAGGACTTCGACGCGCTGCCGGTGATCAGGGCCGTCTGCGTATTGTTGCGGTTCGTACCGATCGGACCGATGCCGTAATTCGTAGAGTCCTGATAGGCGCTCGAGAACAGGCCGTCGAGTGAGAACAGCGTGTCATCGTCCGGTTGCCATTCCACGGAACCCGTGAGGCCGATACGGCTTTGGTACAGTTCCTGGTGATTGAGGCCCGGTAGGGCGGGAATAATGACGGTTGAGCCAGGCGCGGTAATTTTGCTGGATGTTTTGCCCGCTTTTGAGTTCGTGTCGGTTGTCGTCCAACCCTGCGGCGCGTTGACGAGGGCATAGGCCGCCGGATCAGATCCCGACAGCGCCGCGCAATAAGGCGCGTAGGTGATGTTCATGCCCGGGATCACGCCATCGCTATATGGGGCGACAGCGCCGTTGCAGGCGGAACCGGTCGGCGCCGCGAAGCCGTTGCGGTTCAGGAGCCCGCCAGAAACGTTGTCGAAACCCTTCGCGGTCTTGGTGTCCCATTTGAAATCGGATCCGCGATAGGTGAAGTCGGATTGGCCGGGCTGCCGGCCGTAGGAGTCGATGTACTGGCTGCGCGAGCTGTAGGCCACCGACGCGAGGACGCCCACACGGCCCCCGAAGAATACGTCGGACACCAGGCCGGTGATACGGGGATTGAAGGCTTTTCCGTATTCGTAGAAGGCATCCTGCATGCCTACGACGAACTTTCTGCCGACGTCGAAGGGCCGCGGCGTATAAAGCTCGACGGTGGCGCCCAGCGATCCTTCCTCGGTTGCTGCCGACGCGGATTTCTGCACTTTTAAAGAGTTGAACAGTTCCGCGGCGAAGGTATTGAAGTCGAAGCCGCGGTCGCGGTTGGGCGAGGCGCCCGAACTGCTGGCGCCTGCAGTGGATAGTGTCTCCAGGCCATTCAGCGTGACGCGCGTAAAATTACTGCCGAGGCCGCGCACCGTGATGGTGCGGCCTTCGCCATTGTCGCGGTCGACGGCGACGCCAGGGAGACGCTGCAACGCTTCCGCGAGGTTGGCGTCGGGAAATTGTGCAATGTCTTCGGCGTCAATCGCGTCGACCATTTCGTCGGAATTGAATTTGGTCTTGAGCGCGTTTTCCAGCGAGGCGCGGTAACCGGTAACAACAACGGTTTCAATAACCCCTTTGTTCTGCGCCTGCGCAGCGCTGAACATCGTCGCCAGTGCCATGGCGGACGCGCCAAGCATCATACGTCCGCGCACGATACGGCTTTTCGTGGAATACGACATTAGATTGCCCTCCCTATCGGCACCCGTCGGACCTTTGGCCTCGGCGAATGATCTGTCCCTCGTTCGAAGCCGCCTCGTCGTGTGGCTTCGTTGTGCGGTTGGTTGCCCGCGTAGCGTCTCACGGCGGCTAACCGGCCATTCCTCCGCGATCCGCCATAAACGGCCGTGTAAAAAATGACACCGGTAGCAGTCATTACAGGTTGTGACTTACGTCAACCTTACGGAGTGTCTGTATCGTCAATGTCCATACGAATTGCCGCAGCACCGATGCCTTGCCGCAACATCGTTCCGCCATGCGGCGCGCGCGGCCAGTCACGCGTCAGCCGACGACGCAGCCGATGGCCGATGACGATGCAGGTCCTCATGCAGATGCTGCGCTGGCCGAAGCGCTCTATCGCCAGTCGCTCGCCGTGCGGCCGGTCATGCTTCCGTCATATATGTGGTACGGGCACTATTCCGTTCTATTCCGCCACAGCCAGGACGACCGTCATTATCGACGCCGCCGCGAGTTTGGCGGTACCGAAGCCGACCGATAGGCCGTTGACTGCCGCTGCTTTTTCATTTTCATCGCCTTCCGGATACTGGCGGGGCAGACGTGTATGCGTGCGGTCTTGGTTATCGTCGCTGTGGCGTCGCTGGTGCCGGGCGTCGCATTGCGCGCCCATGGCGATGTCTGGTCGCTGCACAGCCAGGCGACGTTCGTCTGGCAGTATCATCCGGCGTTCCGTTCTCCTTATCGCGGCGTCAATAGCCTTGATCCGGGCAGCCGCGGCGATGAGACATTTGACGCCACGTTATTTGCCGGAGTGCGGTTGTGGGACGGCGGCGAGTTCTATGCCGATCCTGAGATCGATCAGGGCTTCGGCCTCAGCAATACGGTTGGCGTGGCGGGTTTTCCCAGCGGCGAGGCGTATAAGGTCGGAAAATCCGAGCCGTATTTCCGGCTGCAACGGCTGTTTTTCCGCCAGACCTTCGATCTCGGCGGCTCGATGGGCGTTGTCGACGCCGACGCGAACCAGATCGCCGGTGCACGGACGGCGGATAATCTGGTGCTGACCATCGGCAAGTTTTCCGTCACCGATATTTTTGACGCCAACGCCTACGCTCACGATCCGAAGCAGGATTTCTTCAACTGGGCGGTCATCGATTCCGGCGCCTTCGATTATGCGGCCGACGCTTGGGGCTATAGCTATGGAGCCGCGGCCGAATGGACCCGGTCCTGGTGGACGCTGCGCGCCGGCCTGTTCGACCTGTCGCGCGTTCCGAACGGCGCCGCGCTGGAAACCGGCTTGGGACAATTCGAGATCGTCGGCGAACTAGAAGGCCGCTACGCGCTGGGAGCTCGGCCTGGCGCGCTCAAGCTGCTGGGTTTCGTCAATCGCGGCCGGATGGGGTCCTATCGTGACGCCACGGCGTTGGCGGCGCCCGACACCGCATTGGTGCGCCGGTATCGTTCGCGGCCCGGCGTGGCGATCAACATCGCGCAGCAGATCGATGACGGTCTTGGTGTTTTCCTGCGCGCCAGCGCCAACGACGGCAGCCAGGAGGCCTACGAATTTACCGAGATCAACCGTTCGCTGACCGCCGGCTTAAGCCTGAGCGGCGACGGTTGGGGCCGGCCGGGCGATACCGTGGGTCTGGCGGCGGTGATGAACGACATCTCGAAAGCGGCGCGGGCTTATCTTGCGGCGGGCGGCGCCGGCATTCTTATCGGTGACGGCGCGCTGACGCATTATCGCAACGAGAAAATCCTCGAGACCTATTACCGCGTCGGGGTCGCTGACGGGCTTGGCCTCAGTCTCGATTACCAATGGATCGGCAACCCGGCCTATAACGGCGACCGCGGTCCGGTCTCCGTTATAGGTCTTCGTTTGCACGCGGAACGTTGACGTTCAGAACGTGATCCGCAGGAACCGGTCCGCGCCCCGCGGGCGCGTCGATGTCCGCCCGTCGCGAAATAGATAACTCGCAATATCAGCCAGATCGGTAACACCGAAACGATCTCGATTTCCGCCATCCAGCGGAGCAGGTAGCTGTCGAGATCGATGTCGGTTGCGGAGCCGACGCCCAATGCCAGCACCAACCAGAGAAAAAGGAACAAGCACGCGACGATCGCCGCCATTGCGAGAACCGTTTTCTCTGGCCAATGCAGGCGGCGCGTCAGGACGATGCGCCGCTGGTGACGACCGTTACGGCCCGGCGGTTCTTGGCCCAGCAAGCCTCGGTCGATTCCGCACAAATGGGACGTTCTTTGCCGTAAGAGACGGTGCTAATGCGGCCCACGGAAACGCCCAGGCTGGCGAGATATTCCTTCACGGCCTCGGCGCGGCGTGCACCCAGGGCCAGGTTGTATTCGCGTGTGCCGCGTTCGTCGCAATTGCCCTGGACCGTGATCCGCACGGACACATATTTTTCCAGCCAGGTCGCCTGCCGCTGCAGGATGGACTTGTCCGCCGCCTGAAGATCGGAGCGGTTGTATTCGAAATGGACCGTGTCGCCGACATTGGTCTGAAGGTCTTGCTCGCTGCCCGGCACGATTGAGGACTGAACCTGCGGCGCCGCGACCGGAGCGGCGGCGTGAGGCACTTCCGCCGGCTTCGTCGAGCAGGCGCCCAGGAAAAGAACGGCGCATACACCGGCGACCCGTCCGTGCTTTAGATAGTCGTACATACTGTATCCCCTTAGAACGCATGACTGCGGTCGGATAGCGGCCAATCCGCTACCTTGCTGTGAAGTTCGTTCGGCTGTGAGTGGAACAGAGCTCCGCGGCCTTGCTGACCCGCCGTCTCCAAAGATGCGTGTGGATATATCTCACCGGCGACGGCTTGCCCGCTCTGACTACTGTCAGACGTGATAGGTTACATTTTAGAGAGGTCTGGCAGCGGGTTGCCCGTCCGGGGGCAAAAGGTCATGTCGAGCACGTCGAAGCTTTCCGCCGGGACACGGCTGCCCGAAATTCGTGCGCGCCCTTTCGATCGCGCGCGCGATCCGCGGTCTTCCGTCGAGAACCTGTTATCGCAAAAGCAGCAAATCGAGTTCCGGAGTATCGCAACGGTGCTCGACTGCCGGCAGGAAGGGACGACCATATTCTCCGAGGGCGAAGACGCCCGCTTTGTCTATTCGGTGGCGGCAGGTGTGGTCCGGATCGGCCGGACCTCCGACGGAGGACGGCGGCAGATTCTGGCCTTCATGCTCCCCGGCGACCTGTTCGGGCTGCCCGACGCGGGATCTTATGTGAACTCGGCGGACGTGGCGTGCCCGTCAACCTTGTACCGCATCCCTTGGGCGCAGCTGCGCGAGCTCATGATGCGCGAGCCGGCCGTGCAGCATAATCTGCTGATCAAGGTCGCTCACGATTTTCGCGAAGCGCAAAGGCGCATCGTGATGCTCGGGCAGCAGAACACCTATCAGCGTCTCGCGTCGTTTCTGCTCGATTTCGTTCAGCATCCCGCGTTCTTCGACGAAAGGCATCGTTGCCTGACACTGCCGCTGTCGCGGTTCGATATCGCGGATTATCTCGGCACGGCGGCCGAAACCATCGCGAGGGGGTTTCTGCGGCTTGAGCATGACGGCTTGGTGCGCCGCATCACCTCGCGCAGCATAGAAATCCGCAACCTGGATGGTTTGCGGCAACTTCAGATGCGACGGCGGCGCAGCGGAGGCTGAGCTTCGGCCGTAGCTCGCCTCAGGCGTACCCCACAATCGGATGCGGCACGTAGGGCGCTTCCAGCTTGGCGAGCTCTTCCGCCGTCAGCGTCAACGACAGCGCCGCCACGGCATCCTCAAGATGGCGCGGCTTCGACGCGCCGACGATCGGCGCCGTGACTACGCTCTTCTGCATCAACCAAGCGAGCGCCACCTGCGCCCGCGGCACGCCGCGCGCCTTCGCCACTTCGCCCACCGCTTCAACGACTTTCCGGTCGGCGTCCTGCGTCGCCGCGTAAAGCGTGGCGCCATAAGCATCGGTGCTCTGCCGTTCGCTTGTCTCATTCCAGTCGCGCGTCAGGCGCCCGCGCGCCAACGGGCTCCACGGGATGACGCCGATGCCCTGGTCGGCGCACAGCGGAAGCATCTCGCGCTCCTCTTCCCGGTGCAGCAGATTGATGTGGTTCTGCATGCTGACGAACTGGGTCCAGCCGTTCAGGCGCGAGATATAAAGCGCCTTGGCGAACTGCCAGGCGTGCATCGAGGAGGCGCCGATATAACGCGCCTTACCGGCTTTCACGACGTCGTGGAGCGCCTCCAGCGTTTCTTCGATCGGCGTCTTATAGTCCCAACGGTGGATCTGGTAGAGGTCGACATAGTCCGTGCCGAGCCGGCGCAAACTGTTGTCGATTTCCGCGAAAATCGCCTTGCGCGACAATCCTCCGCCGTTCGGCCCCGGTCGCATGGGAAAGTACACTTTCGTGGCGAGCACCACCTCTTCGCGCCTGGCGAAATCCTTGATCGCGCGGCCGGTGATCTCCTCGGAACTGCCGTCCGAATACATGTTGGCGGTGTCGAAGAAATTGATTCCCATCTCCAGCGCTTTGCGTATGAACGGTCGGCTTTTCTCCTCATCCAGCGTCCAGCGGCTCGATCCGCGGTCCGGCGCGCCATAGGTCATGCAGCCCAGGCAGACGGCGGATACTTCGAGGCCGGTTTTTCCAAGTCTCGCATATTCCATCGTTACGCCGCCTCTCTCGCCTGCTTATCCAATGCCGCGAACTCGGCATCCGACAGCGTCAACGCCGCCGCAGCGACGTTCTGCACCAGATGTTCGGGGTTGGCGGTGCCCGGAATCGGCAGCATCACCTTCGAGCGCTTCAGCACCCAGGCGAGCGCCACCTGTGCTGGCGTGGCTTTCAACTTCTCGGCGATATTGGAAAGGATCGAGCCGGGTTTCGCCAGCGAGCCCGCCGCCAGCGGGAACCATGGGATAAAGCCGATATTCTGCTGCTCGCAGAAATCGAGCACGGCCTCGCTCTTGCGATCGACCAGATTGTACTGGTTCTGCACGGTCGCCACCGGAAAATGCTTCTGCGCCGCCTTGATGTCGTCGACGCCGACTTCGCTCAACCCGGCGTGACGGATCAAACCTTCCTTGAGCATGGCCGCGATGACGCCGAACTGTTCGTCGCGCGGCACCTTGGGGTCGACGCGATGCAGCTGCCATAGATCGATGCGCTCGGTCCTCAGCCGCCGCAGGCTCATCACCACGCATTGGCGCAGATATTCCGGCCGGCCCAGCGGCTGCCAGATTCCCGGCCCATGCCGCGTCAGCCCGCCCTTGGTGGCGATCAGCATATTCTTGTAGGGATGCAGAACCTCGCGCAGCAAATCTTCGCTGACGAACGGGCCGTAGGCGTCTGCCGTATCGATGAAATTGACGCCGAGATCCGGAAGGCGCCGCAGCGTCTCGCACGAGGTTTCGGGATTTTCCGGCTCGCCCCAGATGCCGTTTCCGGTAATGCGCATGGCGCCGAAGCCCAGACGGTTGACGGTGATGTCGCCCCCGACCTTGAACTGACCGGATGCTGCGGCTGAAGGTTTCTCTGACATTAGATGATCTCCTGTTCGCTGTTCTCGTGTGATGGCTAGGCGTGCCGCCGTTGACGCTTCTTACGCTTCAACGGATTTCGCCGATGTTGAGGTATTTGAACTGCAGAAACTCCGCGAGGCCGTGATGCGAGCCCTCGCGGCCGTATCCCGATTGCTTGATGCCGCCGAAAGGCGCCGTCTCGACCGAAAGAAAGCCCGTGTTGATCCCGACCATACCGCATTCGAGCTTCTCGGCGACTCGCCAGGTGCGGGCGAAGTCGCGGCTGTAGAAATATCCCGCAAGCCCGTACTCGGTGTCGTTGGCGATGCGCACGGCGTCGTCCTCGTCCTCGAAGCGCGTCAGGCCTGCCACCGGCCCGAAGGTCTCTTCCTGCATCATTCGCATCGCGGGCGTGATGCCCGACAGCACGGTCGGTTCGAAGAAATGGCTGCCTGTCGGATTGACGTTCCCGCCCACCAGAAGTTTCGCACCCTTGTCGAGTGCGTCGGCGACATGCGCCTCCACCTTGGCGATCGCCGCGTCGTTGATCAGCGGCCCGATCGTGACGCCCTGCTCGAACCCGTTGCCGAGTTTGAGCTTTTTCGCCTCCGCCACGAGGCGGCGGGCGAAATCGTCATGGATGCCGCCCTGAACCAGGAAGCGGTTGGTGCAGACGCAGGTCTGGCCGGAATGGCGGTACTTGCTGAGCACGGCGCCTGCGATGGCGGCGTCCAGGTCGGCGTCGTCGAAAACGATGAAGGGCGCGTTGCCGCCGAGTTCAAACGACAACTTCTTCAACGACGGCGCGCATTGCGCGGCGAGCAGCCGCCCGGTCGCCGTCGAGCCGGTGAAGGACAATTTGCGCACCGCGGTGTTGCCGCAAAGCTCGGCGCCGATTTCCTTGGGATCGCCTGTCACCATGTTGACGACACCCGGCGGCATGCCGGCTTGTTCCGCTAAGGCTGCAAGCGCCAGGGCGGTCAGCGGCGTCGCCTCCGCCGGTTTCACGACAACCGTGCAGCCGGCCGCCAGCGCGGGCGCCGCCTTGCGGGTGATCATCGCGGCGGGAAAATTCCACGGCGTGATGCAGGCGACCACGCCGACCGGCTGGCGCAGCACGACGATGCGGCCGTCGCTCTTGGGCGAGGGAATGGTTTCGCCATAGACGCGCCGGGCTTCCTCCGCGAAGAAGCGGACGAACGAAGCAGCGTAGCGAATTTCGCCGCGCGCTTCCAACAGCGGCTTGCCCTGCTCCGCCGTCATCAGCCGCCCAAGATTCTCCTCGTTTTGCAGCATCAGATCGTACCAGCGCATCAAGATGTCGCCGCGCTCCTGTGCGGGAAAGCTGGACCACCGCGCGAAAGCGTCGTGTGCCGCCGCGATCGCTCGTCTGGTTTCCGCGGCGCCCATCGCCGGCACCTCGGCGATGACGTCGCCGGTGGCAGGATCGGAGACCGGAAAGCTTCGTCCGCTATTCGCACCGCACCATGCGCCGCCGATCGGGCAGCGATTGCGAAAGAGAGGATTGCGGTCTTGAATCGCCTTGGCGGCGTCGATCATGTCGTTCTCCGACGGCAAAAAGAGGCCGCGAATGGATGTGTCCGTGCAGGCGTATCTTACGCTGCGGCCGTCGGCGCGCTCGCAAGATTTTCCGCTATATCGTCGGTCGTCAGCGCCAGAATGGGCCGTCCTGCTTCCGCCCAGGCCTGGATACCGCCGCGCAAGGGCCTGATCTTGCGGAAGCCTGCATCGCGCAGGTGCTTGGCGGCCACCGCCGCCGCCGCCTCGTTCGGGCATGAGCAATAGACGATGACGTCGATGTCGCGCGGCAGCTCGGCGAGCGTCTTGACCGCTTCCGAGGGGTGGGCGAACACCGCGCCCGGAATGACGCCCTCTTCGTAGCGCGTCAGGTCGGAACGCACGTCGAGGATGACCGGCGTGTCGCCGCCGTCGATCATGTCCGCCAGTTCGTCCACCGAGATACGGTCCATGCGCAGCCGGCGGATGAAATTCTGCCGCTGCCACCAGCGTCCCGCGATATAAAGCGCTACGGCGCTCGCCACCAGAGCGATGCCGACCTCGCCGAGCGTGGTCAGAGTGGCCAGTACGTCGGCGATCGCGTGACGGAACAAGTGCCCGAGAATGATCGGCGTGCCTAGGAACAGCGTGGCGCCGATGCTGTCGAGCAGCAGGAAGCTCGCCAAGCCCACGCCCGTGGAGCCGCATAGCGCAATGCTCACCGTCGACAGTCCGGGAACGAACTTCGCGACCAACAGCGACGACGGTCCTACCTTGGTGAACAACGATTCCGTCTGCCGCACGCAGGAATCGGGCGACAGCGAAATTCTACACAGCAAGCCGAGGATACTGCGACCGTAGCGGCGGCCGGCCCAGAACCAGGCGGTATCGGCGATTAGCGAGCCGGCGACGGCCGCGGCGATGATCTCTGGAAGCCCGTAGCGGCTCGAGGCGCTGAGCGCGGCGGCGACCAGCAGGGTGGGGTAGACGGGAATCGGCAGCCCGGCCTGATCGAGCAGGACGTTGACGAATACGACGACAAGGCCATATCGCTCGATCAGGAGTACGACATGCTCCATCGTCCTGTCCTATGCCTGCCTGCTGCCCAACATTACGCACAGACGGAAATGGGTGCTCCGCTTTCTTATTTCAACCCTTTGGAAAATGCTGGAATTCCGGGCGGTCAACCGCGCGGCTTGGTCGCACGCACGAAGGCGCTGACGAACTTGCCGTCGACATAAGGCGCAACCGTCTCGAAATCGATGCCCAGTTCCTTGAGCCATTCGCGGGCGTCTTCCGCCTTGCAGATGCGCGTCGGCTCTATGCCGATGTCGGCGAAGCCCGCCGCCTTCAGCTTCGCCGTATATTCGGTGTCCTGCAGCGCACCGGCGACGCAGCCGGCCCATAACAGGACATTCTTGCGGATCTGCT
>JAGWVX010000066.1 GCA_018970685.1 Alphaproteobacteria bacterium
GCGGCTTGTGCAACGCATTGCAGAAGCGCTGAAAGGCAAGGCGGCATGACGAAACTTGTAATCAAACGCTTGCCGCATGCGAACGACTTACCTCTTCCCTCCTACGCCACGGAAGGTTCTGCAGGCCTCGATCTTCTCGCGGCTGTTGATGCTGATGTCCAGCTGCAACCGGGAGGTCGTGTCTGTGTGCCCTGCGGCATCGCCATGGCGCTGCCGGCCGGCTTCGAAGCGCAGGTGCGCCCGCGATCCGGTTTAGCTTTGCACCACGGCATTACGCTGCTGAACGCCCCCGGCACGATCGACAGCGACTATCGCGGTGAAGTGAAAGCGACGCTAATCAATCATGGCGACGCTGTGTTCCGCATAACGCGCGGTATGAAGATCGCGCAGCTGATCGTCGCGCGGTACGAGACAGTCGAATTGTACGAAGTCGGTGAATTGCCGGAGAGCGAACGCGGCACGAACGGATTTGGTTCTACAGGTCTTCACGCTGCGACCCAAAGGACGGCCTGACCCATGCTCAAGCTTTCTCGCAAGACGCTGTTGGCGCTTGAAGCGGTGATCGATATCGCGTTCAACGCGCGCCCTGAGCCGGTCCAGGCGAAGGAGATCACGGCGCGTCAAGGCGTCCCGCAGCGTTATCTTGAGCAGGTGATGCAGCAATTGGTGCGTGCGGGCATCCTCCGAGGCGTGCGCGGGCCGCGCGGCGGCTACCGTCTGGCCAAAGAGCGCCGACGGATTTCCGTGGGCGACATCGTACGTGCGGCCGAAAGCATCGACGAAGAGAATGGCGAAGACGCAACGCCGCGCTCCGAACTCGGCGTTCACATTGTGACGCCGTTCATCCAGTCCCTGCAGGGCGATGTGATGGCAAAGCTGGATTCCATCACTATCGAAGATTTGTGCCAACGCGCCCGTGCTGTGGGGGTCGATTGCGGTGACAAGGTCACTGCTGATTTTACAATTTAGGAGAACGACAATGGCAGAACGCAAACCAGGTAGGGGCCGCATCTATAACTCCATCACGGAAACGATCGGCGATACACCGCTGGTCCGAATGGCGCGCCTACCCAAACAAGCCGGCGTCAAGGCGGATATCCTGCTCAAATTGGAATTCTTCAATCCCATTTCCAGCGTGAAGGATCGCATCGGCGTCTCGATGATCGAGGCGATGGAACGACAGGGCCTGATCTCACCCGGAAAAACCATGCTCGTGGAGCCGACCAGCGGAAACACCGGCATTGCCCTTGCCTTCGTTGCCGCTGCAAAAGGCTACAAGCTTACTCTGGTGATGCCAGAGACCATGTCGATCGAACGCCGCAAGATGCTCGCGCTGCTCGGCGCGCAGGTTGTGTTGACGGAAGGTCCCAAAGGCATGAAAGGCGCCATAGCGAAAGCGCAGGAGATCGTTGCTGCGACACCCGGCGCTATTATTCCGCAGCAATTCGAGAATCCCGCCAACCCGGATGTTCATCGCCGTACGACGGCCGAGGAAATCTGGAACGACACGGACGGCAAGGTCGACGTCGTTATTTCCGGCGTCGGCACCGGCGGGACGATCACCGGCGTCGGCCAAGTCCTCAAGGCGCGCAAACCGAGCATCAAGATGATCGCTCTGGAGCCGGAGGATTCGCCAGTGTTGTCCGGCGGTCAGCCTGGTCCCCACAAAATTCAAGGCCTCGGTGCGGGGTTTGTGCCAGCCATCCTCGACCGGAAGGTAATCGACGAAGTCATTACCATTTCCAATGAAACCGCATTCGACACCGCACGCAGAGTTGCGCGCGAGGAGGGAATTCCTGTCGGTATCTCCTCCGGCGCCGCGGTAGCAGCGGCTCTCGAAGTCGGCGCGCGTTCCGAGATGGCAGGCAAGACTATTGTGGCCATCATCCCGTCTTTTGCGGAACGATATCTTTCGACGGCGTTGTTTGAGGGATTGTAAGCTGTCGGTAATACCGCAACGAATGGGACCTCCTTGGCTGCGGTCTATACGTCGTTCGCCTCCAACAGGTCGGGCCGGTCCGTGCAGATTGCGTCCAAGCCGCGGGTGGAGAGCGCGCGCATCTGGGCCGGCTCATTGACCGTCCAAGCGCCGACTTTAAGGCCGTATCCTTTTGCCTCTCGAATTGCGTCCGCCGTGGCGTCGGACCACATAGGAAACCATCCGTCGCCACCCGCCGCATGGATCGCTGCGATAATCGAGCCGCCGTATTTGATCGCGTCATAGCCGCCGGCCCAAGGTGAAGTTCCTTGCCGTGCCCAATAGCGCAGCATCTGCAATGCTGGTTCGCCCGGTGGGTCATCGTCCGGCGGCGGCAAGCCGTCACGGAACCAACTTTGCGGCATTGTCGTGAACCAGCATTGTGTATTCGGCGCAATTTTCTTGGCATGCAGCAACCCGACCCAGTCGAAGCCGACGAGCACGGTGCGATCCAGATAATGTTGGGCCGCCAGCGTTTCGACGGTGCGCTCCGCAAGTTCTTCCGGCTGTGCGGAAACGTCACGATCGGAGAAACTTGTCTTTAACTCGACGAACAAGCGAAATGACGTTCGCGCGGTTTTTACTACCGCCACCACCTCATCCAGCGCCGGAATACACTCGTCGTCTTGCCAGACCACGTCGGCATGTTCCCGCGCGTAGGCGCCTATCGGGTTCGCGCGTCCGACATCGAAGTACCGTAGTTCATCAAACGACAAGTCTTTGACGCGCGGCACGGGCGGCGTGAGCCATTTCCCATTCGTGTTGCGGCAAATCTCCGGTTTGAGACAAAAATCGTGGAACACCACGACTTCGCCATCGTGGGACAATTGTACGTCGAGTTCTGCGCCGTCATAGCCGCGCGCTACTGCATTCGCGAATGCTGCCAGCGTGTTCTCAGGACGTAACCCTGCTCCACCTCGATGTGCGATGTTCCACGGCCGCATGGGCAACCTCCTGGACCATTTGGAAGACTAGCTGAAGTGGAAGAGGCCGACGAGCGCCTACCTGCTGATTCCTCTGGGGCATGGCTGGCGGAGTTCAAGATGCTGAACCGATGCCGCGCACACAGATATCCTTGGTAATACCTCCGTCCGCATCACTACGAAGGTCCGGCACGGCGCCCGGATGGCGTTTCGCTGGAATAGCGGGCATGCGTCGAGGTTGAGTTGACTTCGTAAATGGCCGAGGGTACCCACCAATCAGGTGAGGGCTTCCCCTTCACCGTCTGAACGAGCCACCGGAATGCAGAACGACAATTGCATCAAAGCCGCGGCTGTGTTGCTTGCCCGACCGACGGGCAGCCCGGCTGCAATGGCTCGTGAGGAGACGCCTGCGTAAGTTTTCAGATACGCTTGCGAATATTCACCCTCCCGAGCCCCGCTCCGGAGGGCTTTTGTTTTTGTCCGGCGTAGCGGGACGTCGGACCAACGAAACAAGCTGTTGCCATGACCGAGATTTCAAACATTGACGTTACCGACGCTGGCGCTCGTATCGAAGGCCGTGATCTGTCGGCCTGGATCGCGGAAATTCGGGAGCTGTTGCGTCTCGCACTGCCGCTGGTGGTTACGCAGCTGGCGCAGATGGCAATTATGACCACCGACGTCGTCATGCTGGGCCGTCTTAGCGAACAGGCGCTGGCCGGGGCCGCCCTTGGCAACACGGTGTTCTTCTTCGCGTGGTTAATTGGCTTGGGTCCCACCGCGGCCATATCGCCGATGATTGCGCACATTCTCGGCGCGCGGCCGAATGATCGCGCGGGCGTACGCGCCGTAACACGCATGGGCTTTTGGGCGGTGTTGCTTCTTTCGCTGCCGCTCGCGATATTGCTGTTGTTCACTAGAGATATTCTGTTGGCGCTGGCGCAGCAACCGGCGTTGGCCGACGCCGCAGGACGATTCGTCGCGCCGCTGTGCCTGGGCATGCCGTTCTCGCTCGGATTCCAAGTTTTGCGGAACTATGCGACTGCGCTCGGAAAGCCGAATACTTCGCTACTGGTCATGGTGTTGACCATAGTTTTCAATGCGTTTGGCGATTACGCGCTGATATTCGGTCATTTTGGAATGCCAAGGTTGGGACTGTTTGGATCGGGCGTCTCAAGCGCGTGGTCCTATGCCTTCAGCTGTATCGCAATGACGGCCGTTGTGTTCGCCGCGCCGGTTCTTCGGAAGTACCGCATCTTCCGGCGATTCGCGCGGCCCGATTGGAGCAAATTTGTCGAACTTTTCAGGCTAGGTATGCCGATCGGCCTGACGATGATCTTCGAGGCAATGCTTTTTAATGCAGCGACGCTCTTGATGGGCATCTTCGGCACGGAATCGGTTGCCGCACATCAAATCGCAATTAACGTGGCGTCAATCACCTTCATGGTTCCGCTGGGCATCGCCCTGGCAGCGACTGTGCGTGTCGGACTGTCGGCCGGCGGTGGTGACCGTCAGGGCGTCCGCCGATCCGGCACGGCGGCAATCTTGGTCTCGGCAACATTCATGTGTCTGTCTGGCGCCATGATCGCTCTCTTTCCGTATCAGATTGCTCGACTCTACTTTTCGGCGGACACAGGAGCTGTGGCACTGACAGTGGTATTTCTACGCGTGGCGGCGGCGTTTCAGATCTTCGACGGCATACAAGTTACGGCGGCGCTAACCCTGCGTGGGCTTAAAGACGCTCATATGCCCATGTGGATCGCAGGGGCTTGCTATTGGCTGGCCGGCTTTCCGGTGTGCATCGGGCTGAGTATCGGCCTAGGGCTCAAGGGCCTGGGCGTTTGGATTGGCCTTGCTTTTGCCTTATTTATGGCAGCCCTTTGCATGTGTTGGCGCTTCTATCATCTGTCGCGCGAGCAATAATGGTTTGGCTGGACGGTAGACCGCGATAGGCTGTGTTGGCTGGAGGGGAGGCTACCCATGCGATTCTCGTTTGTGGAATGTCTCGCGGGTGTGGCGCTGATCGGTGCCTTGGCTGTGACATCGCCCGCAGTCTCTCACGAGCTGAGGTTACCGCTCTCTGGCAAGATTACAACCTACGCGACATCGAACGAAAACGGCGGACACCTTCCGACGATAGCGCGCGGCCAACAATTGGGCGTTGCTTGTGCTGAGATTGGGGAAGCCGGCGCCGTCGTGCAGGTCGTCCTGCAGATCACTCATGCGTTGGGCGAAACAGCGACCGGTTACGATGCCGTTCTTGCGACCGATCAAAAAATCACGGACGACGAAGTACACGTGCGCGTGCCGGCTGTTCCCGGCCTGTCGCAACACATTGTCAACGTGAAAGTGTTCGTAACGGACTCGAAGGGCACTCACAGCTGCGACGGCGGCCGCGTGCGGATCGTTTAAATCACCCAGACTACGGCAATGACTCCCAATGCTCCGGCAGCGAGCCAGAGCGCAATCCGCATATAGCGCGAACCATTCAATTGCGCTTCGGCAATTTGCCGCGCGGTGTCGGGGTGAAGACGCAATCCGCCGTCAGCGAGCATCGCAGAAACGGCTTCCGCATTACGCAACAGCTGCGGCAAGTGTTGCGCGACACGACCCAACGCTCCCATACCTTCTGCCGCTTCGCGCAACCGTGCTTCTGGGCCGAGACGATCGAGCATCCAACGCTCAACGATCGGACGCGACGCCTCCCATATGTCGAATTCCGGGTCCAAGCTGCGCGCCACACCTTCCACGACTACCATCGTCTTTTGCAACAGCAGCAGTTGCGGTTGTGCCTGCATATCGAATCGTCGTGTCGTATCGAACAACTGCTGCAGCAATTTGGCCATCGACACGTCTTGGGCCGAACGGCCGAAGATGGGTTCGCCGATCGCACGCAATGCCTGCGCGAAAGTCTCTACCGGATGTCGATCGGAAACAAAATTGGCGTCGTAATGAACCTGCGCCACACGAACATAGTCACGTGCCAGGAACCCGGCCAAAGTCTCGGCCATGAAACGCCGCATTGGCGGATCGAGGCGCCCCATGATCCCGAAATCGACCGCGGTGAGGCGACCCTCCTTATCTATGAAAAGATTCCCCGGATGGAGGTCCGCATGAAAAAAACCTTCGCGCAGTGCTTGCGTGAGGAACGTACGCATGAGCGTCAACGCAATCTGTTTGGGATCGTGCCCGGCAAAACGGAGCATATCGACGTCACGAATGGGAATGCCGTCGATCCATTCCGTCGTCAACACGCGCTCTGCCGTGCGGTTCCAGTCGACCGAAGGCACGCGGAAATCCATTTCGTTCCGCGTACGCTCGGCGAGTTCCGAGGCGGCCGCCGCCTCCATCCTTAGATCGAGCTCCAGCGCCACCGACAGCGCCAGAGTGTCCACCAAGGCTATCACGCGCAACCGCCGTGCTTCAGAAAACAGCGCTTCGGCCATGCGGGCCGCAAATGCGAGCGCAGATAAATCGCGCGCGAACTCTGCTTCAACGCCCATCCGCAAGACTTTGACTGCCACCCGCCGCGGTGGATTCTCGGCTGTCATTGCCTCGTGCACCTGGGCGATAGAAGCGGCGGCGACGGGTTCGCCGAATTTGGAGAATAATTCCTCCAAAGGGCGGTTGAACGAGGATACGACGACTTTCCGGGCCTCGTCGGTCGAAAATGACGGCAGACGGTCCTGTAGACTTTCCAGCGCAGCGGCGATTTCGCTGCCGACAATGTCGGGCCGCGTCGCTAGAATCTGACCCAGCTTGATATGTGCCGGGCCCAAGCTCTCTAGCGCACGCGCCAGTCTCATACCCGGGCTCGAGATGGCGCTTTTTGCGGACCGACCGCCACCGAAAAAGCGGCGCGCCAGCTTTAGCGACATCGGCATGGCTGCAAGATACTCGCGCGGAATCAGCGCATCGTTGCGACCAAGCGTACGGACAATCGTCCAAAGGCGGGACAAGTTCGACAACGTGTCCGCCATGTCAAAGCTTCCAGGCCGAATGCATCGCGGCGATGCCACCCGTCAAATTGTGATATTGCACACGTGATAATCCCGCCTCCTCTATCATCTTGGCGAATTTCGCCTGTGCCGGAAACCGGCGGATGCTCTCGACCAAGTATCGGTAGGCATCTCCATCGCCCGCTACGATGTGCCCAAGACGCGGAAGCACGGAGAAAGAAAACCTGTCGTATAGGTAATCCAAACCTGGGACCTGCACCTGCGAAAACTCCAGGCAGAGAAACCGCCCGCCGGGTTTCAACACACGGCGCGCCTCGACCAACGCTTTGTCGATGTGTGTGACGTTGCGGATACCAAAAGCAATTGTGTAGGCGTCAAAGGCGGCGTCGGGGACTGGCAACGCTTCTGCATTGCCGTTAATCCAGTGCAGGACACCCTCCCCCCTTGCCTCGGCGCGGCGCACGCCTTCGTTCAGCATGTCGGCGTTTATGTCGCAGACCGCGATTTCGGCTTCGCCGCCCCGCGCCCGTACCAGTTTTGAGATGCGAAAAGCTATGTCTCCGGTACCGCCCGCCACGTCAAGTATCCGCCAGCCGGGCTGGGGGTTCAACCATTCGACCATGGCGTCTTTCCACAAGCGGTGGACGCCAGCGCTCATCAGATCGTTCATCAGATCGTAATTACGCGCGACCGAGGAGAATACCTCGCGCACCAAGCTTTGCTTTTTGTCTTCCGGCACGTCGCGAAAGCCGAAAGATGCCGTCTGTTCTGTGGTCATGGCTGGACAATACCCTGCAGCCGCCTATAGGGCTACGCTACATTGCGTCCCTCACCCTTCGACAAGCTCAGGGACCCTAATCATTGCCTCATGCTGAGCCCGTCGAAGCATGAGGGCCGGTATGTTCTATGCCCGAATTACCCGAAGTCGAGACCGTCCGCCTAGGGCTTTTGCCGGTGCTGGAGGGCCATGTCTTTACCAAAGTCGAAACCCGCCGGGGCGATCTGCGCGTGCCATTCCCGAAGGACTTCGCCAAACGGTTGACCGGCCGCCGTGTCCTCCGGCTCTGGCGGCGCGCCAAATATATTTTGGTCGAACTCGATGATGGCCAAACGCTGGTCGTCCATCTCGGCATGAGCGGGCGTTTCGCGGTACATGCCAAAGGCCAGTCCGGCCCGGTCGGACAGTTTTTCCACACAGCAGCGCCGCCAGGCAAACACGACCACGTCGTGATGGAAACCGATGCGCCAGCACGCCTCGTCTTTACCGATCATCGCCGTTTCGGGCTGATGACGCTGATCGAGACCGTGCATGTGGCCGACGACAAATTGTTCAGGGGCCTGGGTGTCGAGCCATTGTCGGACGATTTCGATGCCGTTTATCTCTCCCTGGCGCTGAAAGGCAAGAAGACCCCAATCAAATCTGCGCTGCTCGATCAGCGCGTGATCGCAGGGCTCGGCAATATCTATGTCTGCGAGGCGCTGCACCGCACCAGGATTTCACCAAAACGCCAAGCCGCGAAAATACCCGCGGCCGCCATCACGCCCTTGCTGCGCGCGATCAAAGCGGTGTTGCGCGAGGCGATCAAAGCCGGCGGCTCCTCCTTGCGCGACTACAAAAAGGCCGATGGCGAATTGGGCTATTTTCAGCACCATTTCGCCGTCTATGACCGCGAAGGCGAGCCTTGCCACAGGAAGGACGGCGGCACGATCAAACGCATCGTGCAAGCCGGCCGTTCGACCTTCTATTGCTCGAAGTGCCAGAAGTGACCGCGATGCCGTCTAGCAAGTGGTCGGGCGCGGCAAGGGCTTGCCGGTTTCGAGCAGGCTCTTGAGGCTCGACAAAACCGCCGGCCAGCCGCCCGACACCGCCCCGATCAGCTTTGAATTCTCGCGTTCGATGGTGTGCGTGCAGGTGAGCTTCACCAATTCGCCTTCCTGTACGAGTTCCATCGTGCAGCGCGAATAGCCCTCGTCCTTCAGTTCGGGGCGAAATTCGTTGCGCCATTTCACGACATAGCGGTGCGGCGGTTCGCGTTCCAGCACCTCGCCGGTGTCATAGACCTTGCCCTCCGAACCGACCAATTTCCATTCCGCGCCTGGCTGCCAGGTCGTTTCCTGCGCGATGCCGAACCAGAATTGCCGGGTGAATTCCGGCTTGGTCAGCGCCTCCCAGGCCTTTTCGGGCGTGGTGCGGATATAGGTGACGTAAACGAAGTTGCTGTTCATCTGTCTTCCCTTTCCAGTTTCTTTTTGAGGTCGGAAAGCACGGCGAGCCTGCCGCGCTCGAATTTGCAGATCCACCGTTCGGCGATCTCGTGAATGGGAACGGGATTGATGTAGTGCAGCTTCTCGCGGCCTTGCCATTGCACGACAATAAGATTGGCCGCTTCCAGCAACGCCAGATGCTTGGTGACGGCTTGCCGCGACATGTCCATCTTCTCACACAGCTCGTTCAGCGTTTGCCCGTTCCGGGCATGGAGACGGTCCAGCAATTGCCGCCGCGTCGGGTCGGCCAGGGCTTTGAAAACCGCATCCATATTCATATGAGTAATATGCAACTATTTGGTTGCATGTCAAGTGCTCCCAGCTTGCGCCGCGCTTCCACGCGCCTGGCAGAGATGACAAGATCAAAAGAGCCATGGCCGAGATTCGCATCACGCCCGAGATCGCGATCGACGAGAGCGAGTTTGAAGAAAGCTTCGTGCTCTCGACGGGCGCGGGCGGGCAGAACGTTAACAAAGTATCGAGCGCGGTGCAGTTGCGCTTCAACGCGGCGGCGTCCTTGTCGCTGAGCGAGCCGGTGCGCTACCGGCTGATGAAACTGGCCGGCCGCCGCCTCACCAAGGACGGCGTCATCGTGCTGCTGGCCCGCGCCTCGCGCGACCAGAGCCGCAACCGCACCGCAGCCCGCGAGCGGTTGTTCGAAATGATCCGAGAAGCCGCCGTTGAACCAAAGAAGCGGCACGCCACCAAACCTTCCCGGACGTCGAAGGAAAAACGGTTGCAGCGCAAAAAGAAACATGCGGAACTGAAGCGTACCCGTAGCAAACCGCTCAACGATTGACCGCTGAGAGAACCATGGACCCGCAGAATATCATCTTGAAGATCGAAGGCGCCGTTGGCGTCATCACGCTCAACCGACCTAAGGCGTTAAACGCCCTCAACGCCGAATTGCTCGGCGAATTGACCGAGGCTTTGGACGGCTTCGATGCGAACGACGCTGTACGCGCCATCATCGTCACCGGCTCGGATCGAGCCTTCGCGGCCGGTGCCGACATCAAGGAGATGGCGTCCAAATCCTATATGGACATGTTCAAGGCCAATTTTTTCGCCGCAGCCTCCGAGCGGATCACTGCGATCCGCAAACCGATCATTGCCGCGGTCGCAGGCTATGCCCTTGGCGGCGGTTGCGAACTGGCCATGATGTGCGATTTCATTATTGCCGCCGACACCGCGAAATTCGGCCAGCCCGAGATTACGATCGGCGTGATGCCCGGCATGGGCGGCAGCCAGCGCCTCACCCGCTTCGTAGGTAA
>JAGWVX010000486.1 GCA_018970685.1 Alphaproteobacteria bacterium
GTCAGGTTCCGGCGCGTCGCGTCGGGTTTGATGATGGAAAGCGTGCGCTCGACGGCCATATCCTGCTCCGGGTTGGAAAATCGCGCGCCTTATAGCCATGCCCTATGCAACCGTGCAAGCCATGCTAAAAGCCCGGCCATGCTGGTTATCGACAACATCACCGTCCGCATCGCCGGACGCGACATCCTGAAGGGTGCCACCGCCAATCTGCCCGCTGGCCGGCGTGTCGGCCTGGTCGGACGCAACGGCGCGGGCAAATCGACGCTGCTGAAGGTGATCCTGCGGCAACTGGGGCCGGACACCGGCGATACCAGCGTGCCCAAGGACTGGCGCATCGGCGCGCTGGCCCAGGAGGCCCCGTCCGGGCCCGCCAGCCTGATCGACACGGTGCTCGCCGCGGACAAGGAGCGCACCGCCCTGTTGGAACGTGCCGAGCATGAGACCGATCCGCATCACATCGCCGACATCCACGCGCGGCTGCACACCATCGGCGCCTATGCCGCCCCGGCGCGCGCCGCGGAGATCCTGGCCGGTCTCGGATTCTCGGCCGAGGAACAACTGCGGCCCTGTTCGGAATTCTCGGGCGGCTGGCGGATGCGCGTGGCGCTGGCGGCGGTATTGTTCTCGGCGCCCGAGCTTCTGTTGCTTGACGAACCGACCAACTATCTCGACCTCGAAGGCGTGTTGTGGCTGGAGGAATTCCTGCGGCGCTATCGCGGCACGGTGCTGATCGTCAGCCACGACCGCGACCTGCTCAACACCGCCGCCGAGTTCATCCTGCATCTCGAACACGGCAAGCTGACGCTTTACACGGGCGGTTATGATAAATTCGTCGAGGCGCGGGCGATGAAGCGCGCGCTCGACACCGCCTTCGCCAAGAAACAGGAAGCTCAGCGTAAGCATCTGCAAGCCTTCGTCGATCGCTTCAAAGCCAAGGCCTCCAAGGCGAGTCAGGCGCAGAGCCGCGTCAAGATGCTCGAGCGGATGCAACGCGTCGAGGTGCCGGTGGACGAGCACACGGTGCCGATCCGCCTGCCCAAGGCGACGCCGGCCGGCCCGCCTCTGATCACCATGGATCAGGCGTCGGTCGGCTACGAGCCCGGCAAGCCGGTGCTGCGGCATATGAGCCTGCGCTTCGATCCCGACGACCGCGTGGCGCTGCTCGGCAAGAACGGCAACGGCAAATCGACGCTGGCGAAGCTGCTCGCAGGCAAGCTGGAATTAACGTCCGGCGAACTGGTGCGCGCCAAGAAGTTGGTACCGGGTTATTTCGCGCAGCATCAGCTGGAAGAGTTGAACGGCGCCTGGACGCCGATCGAAACGCTGGGACATATGCGCCCAAAGCTGTCTCCGCAGGACGTTCGTACGCAGCTCGGCGGTTTCGGCTTCTCCGCCGACAAGGCGCAGACCAAGGTCGGGCAGCTCTCCGGCGGCGAGCGGGCGCGGCTGATGCTGGCACTGGCGACGCTGGATCACCCCAATCTGCTCATTCTCGACGAACCGACCAACCATCTTGATATCGATGCGCGCAACGAATTGCTGCAGGCGCTGAACGACTTCGACGGCGCGGTGGTGCTGGTGAGCCATGACCGGCGGCTGATCGAAGCCACCGCCGACCGGCTGTTCCTGGTGGCGGATGGGGGCGTTCGCCCGTTCGAGGGCGACCTCGACGATTACCGCCGCTTCCTGCTGACCCCCGACGCGCCGCCGCCGCAGGCCGCGCCCGAAGTCAAAGTCACCAAGGAAGATGCGCGCCGCGAAGCCGCCGAGAAACGCCGTCGCCTGAAGCCGCTGAAGGATCGGGTCGATGCGGAGGAACATCAGATCGCGACACTGACCGCCGAGATCAAGAAGCTCGATGCCACCCTCGCCGATCCGTTGCTGTTCGTGCAGGATCCGAAGAAGGGCACGGCGGTTTCCAAGAAGCGCGCCGACGCCGTGCGCAAACTGGAAGCGGCGGAAGAACGCTGGCTGAAGCTCA
>JAGWVX010000487.1 GCA_018970685.1 Alphaproteobacteria bacterium
CTTGACGGTTACCTCGCCGCCGGCGCGCGCCACAGGCTCCTGGATGGCGCGCCGTATGAGGGCCGCCAGCTCGGGCACGGCCTCGGCGTAGTGCTGGCCCTCAAGTTCCTCCGGTTCGGCATTCAGGAGCCGTGCCGCGGCACGATTGACGATGGTGATTTGTCCTTCGGGATCCAGGCCGATCACACCGGCGCTGACGCCGGCGAGAACGGTTTCCGTGAAGCGGCGGCGCTCATCGATCTGGCGGTTGGCCGCGATCAGAGCACTGCGTTGGGCATCGAGCTGCTGGGTCATGCGGTTGAAGGCGACGCCCAGCGTCCCGATTTCGTCGTCATTGCGGTCGACCTCGACCTGCGCCTTGAGGTCGCCCTCGGAGACGCGCTCGGCCGCGCGGATCAGACCGGAGACCGGTTTAATCAGGCGATTGGCCGCCCACAGGCCCAACCAGATCGCCGCCAAGAGGACGACCAGCGACACCACACCATAGAAGGCCGCAAAAAGAAGCTGAACGCGAGAAAGGTACCGTTCCAGGCTGCTATATTCGTGGACGGTGTTTTTGGTGCGCTGATAGTAGTTGAACACCGTTGGGTCGATTTTCCGCACGACCTCCAGATAGGCATCCTGCAATGCCGGCAATTTGATCACCGCGCGCACGATTCCGACTTCGGGATCCGCACCGACATAGATGTTGCCATTGGCCGCCTGGGCGATCTCGCTCTGCTTGAGCGGACGCGGATCGGTCATATCTTTCAGCTTTGAACTTCCCAGGACGTCGCCTCGGCTGTCGACGATATAAGATGCCTGAAGGCCGTGATCGCGCGTCATATCCTCGAGCTTGGCGAACATCAGCCCAAGATGGACCTCGTGCTTCTTCAGATCGACGATACGGGGGTCGCCCTGAAGGCCGGCGGCAATTTCGCTGACATCCACATAAATGCCGCGCGCACGTTCGAGCACATATTGGCGCGCCACGTTCTGGGCGCCGTCGACCGCCGTCTTAACACGCGACGAGAACCACGCCTGGACGCCGAGATTGAGCGTCACTGCCGCGAAGATAGCGACCAGGATCGCTGGCACGACCGCGATGGCGCTGAACATCGCCACCAGCCGCACATGCAGCTTAGCGCCCGCTCTTCCCGACCGACGTTCGCTCCAAAGCCTCACCAACCGCCAAGCGATCAGCGCGCCGAGCGACAGGCCTAACGTCAGGTTCACCAAGAGAAGAATGACCATCACGCCTTGCGTGGGTGCGTATGGAATGATGCCGGTCAGAATGCCGTAGGTGACAACCCCCGACAGAACAGCCAGAAGCGCCACACCGAGCGCCAACAACGACGGGCGTGAGGCGGCGCGCAGGAGATCAAGCACATCTTCCCGCTTGGACTTTTTGACCACCGTGGCTGTTGCCATTTCCAATCGTCGTTGACGCGCCAGCCCGCTAACCTGCGAGCACTGCTTCGCAATCTCTCAGTGTAGCGAAGTGGCAACCTGTTGCAAGAATGCTGCGATGCAAATCAACAACAGGGTTAAGCCGGCAGGTTAGTCGGCCTTCAGGCCACGGATCACTTCCAGTCCCAAATCGCGAATTTTCTTGCGAAGCGTATTGCGATTGAGGCCGAGCAAGTGAGCTGCGCGAATCTGGTTGCCGCGCGTGGCGCCAAGGCAGATGGACAATAACGGCCGCTCGACCTCCTGCAGGATGCGGTCATAAAGGCCGGGGGGCGGCAGGCGCTCGCCGTGCTCGGCGAAATATTGTGCCAGATGGCGCTCGACGGCGCCGCCGAGCGTGACCGGCTCGTCACCCTCCTCAAGGCTGCTCGTCTTGGCCGGCTCGGTCAACTCGGCGGAGATTGCCGAAACGGGAATCGTGTCGCCGGAATGCAGCACGGCGAGACGGCGGATCAAGTTCTCCAGTTCGCGTACGTTTCCCGGCCAGCGGTGATGGCGCAGCAACTCCAGGGCTTCCGCGTCCAGATGTTT
>JAGWVX010000488.1 GCA_018970685.1 Alphaproteobacteria bacterium
GGCCTCGTAATGCACACGATGGGTTGGCCGCTCACCAATGAAACCGGCGGCGGCTCGTTCACGTACCACTGGGGCGAGCGCTTCTGCTCCGTCGGTTTCGTGGTGCATCTCAACTACAAAAACCCGTATCTCTCGCCGTTCGACGAATTCCAGCGCATGAAGCAGCATCCGCGTATCCGTCCATTCCTCGAAGGCGGCAAGCGCATTGGGTACGGCGCCCGCGCTCTGTCGGAGGGCGGGTTTCAGTCGGTGCCGAAACTGAGTTTTCCCGGGGGCGCGCTGATTGGCTGTTCTGCTGGCTTCATGAATGTGCCGCGCATCAAGGGCAGCCACCATGCAATGAAAAGCGGCATGCTCGCCGCCGAAGCTGCCTTTGCGGCGTTGAGCGAAAACAGGGCGGGCGACGCGTTGGAGGAGTACGAAGACGCTTACCGCGCCAGCCATGTTTACGAGGATTTGAAGCGAGTTAGGAACGTAAAGCCGTTATGGTCCAAACTGGGAACCTTTCCCGGGATACCGCTGGGCGCAGTCGATATGTGGACCAACCAGTTGTTCGGCTTCAGTCTTTTCGGCACGCTTGGGCATCGGCAGCCGGATTACGCGACTTTAAGGAAGGCGAATGAAAGCATGCCCATCGTCTATCCGAAGCCGGACGGGGTCGTCAGCTTCGACAAACTTTCGAGCGTATTCCTTTCCAATACTAACCATGAAGAGGATCAGCCTGTGCATCTGGTGCTTGGCGATCCGACGCTTCCGCTGCGGTTCAATCTACCCGAATATGCGGAGCCGGCGCAGCGCTACTGTCCGGCAGGTGTATATGAGGTCGTCGGTCAAGCAAACGAAGCGCGCTTCCAGATTAATTCGCAGAATTGCGTGCATTGTAAGACCTGCGACATCAAGGATCCGTCGCAGAACATAACTTGGGTGACGCCGGAAGGTGGCGGCGGCCCGAATTATTCCAATATGTAGGAGCAACGAATTGCGCATTTTTCCGCTTATCGCCGCATTCTGCGTCGCCGCAACGCTTGCCGGCTGCACCGTGGACCGCGGTGCGGCCACGTTCGTGGCGGCGGGTTCCGAAGGCGAGGCGGATGTCTTTGGAGATTATCTGGCGGCACGGTTTGCCGCGGATCATCACGATCTGGCGGAGGCCGCGAAGTATTACTTGGCTGGATTGGACAGCGACTCGAAAAACCCGCAGCTTCTCGCCTTCTCGTTCTTCTATGCGGCCAGCGCGGGCGACGTTGATCGAGCCGCCGAACTTGCCGAACGCCTGGCCGCGTCGTCGCCGGACGACCGCGCGGCGCGGCTTACATTGGCCGTCGCGGCCCTGAAACACCGCAACTACAAAGAAGCACGGGCCCAGATCGCAAAGTCGGCCAGCGGCCCCTTCACGTCGTTCACGGTAGCGTTGATCGACGCTTGGGCTGCGGCTGGGATGAACGATGGCAAAGCGGCCGAAGTCGACCTGAAAACCCTGCATGCTCAGCACGCGGCCGATGCCTTGGCGTATTTCAACGAAGCCATGCTGGCGGAGTATCTCGGCCAAAAGGACACGGCCGACGCCGACTACCAAAAAGAACTTGAAACGGCCGGACCGTCGCCCCGAGTGATCGACGCATACGGCCGCTTCCTGGAACGGAATGGAAAAGCGAAAGAAGCTGGCGCGTTATACACCAAGGTTGTGTCCGACGGCGCCCTGACGCCTGTGGCCGAAGCCGGTCTCGCTCGCATCGCTGCCGGCACCATACCGCAGCCCTTGGTGGTTCATGCCGAGGACGGCGCGGCGGAGGCGCTGTTTGGTATCGCGGCGTCGCTCAACGACGAATCCAGCCGTGACATCTCTATTCTGTACCTCCGCCTTGCACTTTATCTGCAGCCGAATCTGGATCTCGCGAACCTGCTCCTCGCGGATCGCTTCGACAGCCTGCAGAAATACGATGATGCCATTGCGGTCTATAAGAGTATCGGCCGGG
>JAGWVX010000489.1 GCA_018970685.1 Alphaproteobacteria bacterium
CGAAAGTCCGGTGTGGCACATCCACGGCGGCAAGCCGACGGACGAGCGCTATCCGGTGAGCTTCGCGCTGCTGCTCAATCTAGTCAGCGCTTCCAATGCGCACAATCGCGAAGTGCTGTGGGGCTTCATCCAGTCTTATGCGCCGCAGGCGACGCCGCGGAGCAATCCCGGTCTGGACAAGCTCGTCGGCTACGCCATCAAGTACTACGACGATTTCGTCAAGCCGCAGAAGCGTTATCGCGCGCCGACGGACAAGGAACGCGCCGCGCTCGCCGAACTCGCCGAAACGCTGCGCGCCTTCGGCGCCGAGCGCGATGCCGAGAAAGTGCAGTTCGAGGTCTATGAGATCGGCAAGCGCCACCAGTTCGAACCGCTGCGCGACTGGTTCAGGGCGATGTACGAGGTGCTGTTCGGCCAGAGCGCAGGGCCGCGTTTCGGCTCGTTCGCAGTGCTGTTCGGTTGCAAGGAAACGGCGGCGCTGATCGATCGCGCGCTGGCGGGAGAATTCGTGACGGCTGCATGAAGCGTTGGCTCGCTCTCGCGTTGTTGCTCGCGGTTCCGGCCTATGGCGCGCCCGCCGGGTACCGGCTCTATGCCGACGGAAAATACGACGAGGCGATCAAAGCCGGCCTGGCCGAAAACGACGCCGCAGGCTTTGGCGCCGCCGCGCGCGCCGCGCTCGCCGAAGCGGCCTCGCTCGGCCGGCCCTGCCTCGAATGCCTGAATAACGCCGAAAGCTATGCGCGCCGCGCTATCGCCGCCGATCCCAAATTTCCCGACGGACAGGTTTACCTCGCCGTCGCGCTCGGCCTCAAAGAGCACATCGTCGGGCCGCTGACGGCGCGGCTGCACAATTACCCGAGCGAGGCCAAGGGCGCGC
The DNA here is from genome assembly GCA_018970685.1 of Alphaproteobacteria bacterium. Taxonomy (GTDB): domain Bacteria; phylum Pseudomonadota; class Alphaproteobacteria; order Micropepsales; family Micropepsaceae; genus Rhizomicrobium. Next base: position 881 of record JAGWVX010000489.1, read on the forward strand.
TGGATGCGGCGCTGGCCGCCGATCCCAACAACGCCTGGACGCTGGCGGCGCTGGGCGGCTGGAACATCGCCATCGTGCATCACGCAGGCGGCAGTCTGGCGGATTGGATTTACGGCGCGACGGTCAAGCAAGGGCTCGCCGATTTCGCGGCGTCGTTCAAGGCGGCGCCGGACAATATCGTCATCCGCTATCAATATGCGCTGTCGCTATCCGACTACGACGCCGATCGCTACCGCGATCAGATCGAAGCCGCCCTTGAACAGACAGTCTCCGGCAAGGCGGATACCGTCTATGGCAAGCTGCTGCAGGCGCGCGCCGCCGAACTTCTTGCGCTGCTCAAAGCCGGAGACGGCGACGCCTACGCCGCGCGCGTGAAAACGTATCTGGGCTATCCGTAGACGGGGCGTCTACTGGCTTGCCCAGATGATCCGGTGCACGAAGGCGACTTCCGGCAGCGCGAAGGAGCGGTCGTCGTAATCCGGATTCAGCGACTTGAGCTCCACGCGCTGCGCGGTCAGCCGCGTCAGCAGCTTGGCCATCACTTCGCCGGCATTGGTCTTCACCACCACGCGGTCGCCGCGGCGCACATTGGCGGCGGGCGAAACGATGATGCGGTCGCCGTCGCGATAGACGGGCAGCATGGATTCGCCGGTGATCTCCAGCGCATAGGCGTGCTCGTCGGAAAGATCGGGGAAGGGGATTTCGTCCCAGCCCGAACCCGCCGGAAAGCCCGCATCGTCGAAGAAGCCGCGGTTGCCGGCCTGCGCCATGCCGACCAGCGGCACCAGACGGACATGGCCGCGTCCGCCGCCGTCATGGCTGATCAGCGAGACGAACTCCTCGATGCTGGCACCCGTTGCCGCCAGCACTTTCGAAATGCTCTCGGTGGAGGGCCAGCGCAACTTGCCGGTCGGCGAGCCGCGCTTGCTTTTGTTGAATGTCGTCGGGTCGAGCCCCGCGAGCTTCGCAAGTCCTGACGGCGACAATCTGTTTTTTGCCGCCAGTGCGTCGAGCGCGCTCCAGATTTGTTTGTGAGTCAGCATGCTTTCGATTCCGTTGGATCGTTTTCGGTTGTGCCAAAACGCAGCTTTGCGC
>JAGWVX010000490.1 GCA_018970685.1 Alphaproteobacteria bacterium
GTCTAACGCCGGCGCGAGCTCGCGCATAGGTGGAAATTGTCCGTTGACGGCACCGACGGCTCTCGTAACGGATATGATTTGTCCCGGTGGAGAAGTATATGTCGCAGGTCTTGATAGTTGGCCCCGGCGCCGTCGGCTGCGCTGTCGGCGGAGCGCTGATCGAAGCGGGGCACAACGTGACCTTCTGCGCGCGGCAATCCTTCACGCGGGTTTCGGTGACGGAAGTCGGCGGCAGGTCAGCGGTGTTTCCGGCGCGCGTCATCACGTCGGAGAAAGAAGCAGCGCCGGTCGACTGGGTTCTGCTGTGCGTCAAGGCGTACCAGGTGCCGTCCGCCGCCGACTGGCTGCGCGCCTCGGTTGGCCGTCAAACCAAAGTCGCGGTGCTGCTGAACGGCGTCGAGCATCGCGAACGCGTCGCGCCGTTTGTGCCGGAAGGCGTAGTCCTTGTTCCGGTCGTCGTCGAACTGCCGGTCTCGCGCACCGCCCCGGGTGAGGTTGTTTGGCATCGCCACGCGCGCCTCGCAGTTTCCGGCGGCGCGGCCGGAAAAGAATTCTGCGGCTTGTTTTCCGGCTCGTTCGTCACCGGGGAAACGACCGACGATTTCATTACTCGAGCGTGGCAAAAGCTTTGCCTGAACGCGCCTGGCGGCGCGATCCTTGCGCTCACGGGCTTGCCGATGCAGGTCTTTCACAAGGCCGGCATTGCAGATGTGGCGCGCGCCATCCTCAAGGAATGTATCGCCGTTGGCCGTGCGGAAGGCGCAAAACTGGACGACGCGCTGATTGAACGTCAGATTGCGGCATTCCTGAAAGCCAGGCCGGACGAAGGCAATTCGATGTATGCCGACCGCATGGCAGGCCGCGAGATGGAATGGGACGCGCGCAACGGCGTCATTGTGCGAAAGGGCATGCAACACGGCATTCCTACGCCGGTCAGCGCGGCGCTGGTTCCGCTCTTGGCGGCGCTCGGTCCATCGACGGGTTGAGCGGGCCGCGTAAGCGCGGCCGTTGACGTCATAGGCGATCGTACCGGCGCCGAGATGCTCGCAACCGTCGTCTCGGATAGATCAGCCGCTCGTTCTTGGCTTTTCGCCGTCGACTTTAACAGAAGTCGCGATAACGGCGATGATGCCGTATTGCGATTTCGCCCAGACGCGCAGCGGAACAGCGAATTTGCGGCCGCCGTTAGTGCTTGGAAAGGTCGCCACCCAGGCATCGATTTCGGGAAAATTGGCTTCCTTCAAGACCCGCGGCTTGAAACCTGAAAGCTGTTTGTACTTGATCGAGCATAGCAAGGCGGGGCCGCTGTAGAGGCCGTTGTCCATCTTGACAGTCGTCGCTTTGACCTTTGTTAGTTCGATATTGTAGCGGCGGCGGCCGTCATACACCGGTGCCAGCACGCTGCAGGGATTGTCGGGCTTCGCGCCGACGCCGGAGGCGATGTACATCACTGCACTCAGCGGATCGAAGGTCGATTTCTTATCTTCCGGCTTCACTTCGTAGCCCGTCGTGCTGTATGGCGGATTCGCATAAAGGCGCACGGGAGTGCCGTCCTCGTACGTCAGCGACACTTCCTGATGCTTTTCGGTATGTCCGGTGTAGAAGGAATCGTAGAGCACCGGCTGCAATGCGTGGCCGTCGATCGTGCCCGAAGAACTCGCCTGGATCTCGGACTGCCAAAAAGCGTTGACGACGCCGCTGGTCTCGAGGTTCGACACGACGTGATACTTGTCGCCGATGATCTTGGCATCCATGTCGACTTTGCCGATGGTGATGCCGCCGGCATAGATCGTCATGGCCATCGACAGGCCGGAGGTTGGCCCCTCGATTTGATCGGCCCCGGCACCGCCTGCGGCAAGCGCCGGGCTGCCTAGCGGCAGGGCGATCAAGCTGAGGCCAAGGGCAAACGGCGCAAATTTCATAAGGCGCTCTCCGGTTCGAATGCGCGGCGCCCCAGGATATTGGGGCCTCACC
>JAGWVX010000491.1 GCA_018970685.1 Alphaproteobacteria bacterium
GCCGGTCACGGCGGCGACGGCCCGGCGGATGTCGCCGCAGGCGCGCAGATCGGGCGGCGCCCCGACGAATGGCGGCCAGTCCATCGAGATGCGCCATCCCAACGCGGCGCCATGTTCTGCGAGCACTACGAGTTCTCGGAACGCCGCCTGCGCCGGCGAAATTTCGATATCCAGGGCTTGCTCGATCGCCGTCAGTCCGGCGACGCCGTGCGCCATGCCGCACAACGGAAAAAGCTGCGTCAGCAGGCGCGGCATCTGTTCGACGGGGTGCGCCGCCAAGGCGCTGGCAATGCCGCCGCTGCGGGTCGAGACCAGCCTGTTGGCCGCCAGACGGCCTGCCCTCTCGATGGCGTCGAGGCGAATGTGCTGCTCAAGTGCTGGCCGGGCCGGCATCGCCACTGGTATTTCCTTCCGAAGCGTGGGCAAGGCGCCATTCGCCGAATGCTATGCGGCCGATGTTTTTCTGACAATGGTGCGACCTCCTGGCGCTCCGGCGCCGCGGCAAATATCGCGTTTTCCGCAAACGGATTGCCGGTTTTTTGGAAATATTCCAAAGGCTGGGAAGATCGGGACGCGGCCGAGGCGCGAATGCCGAGATGCGAGATCGGAACCGTTATGCCGGCGGCGCGGGGTCGGGCGAACGTCCGAACAGCAGCGCACGGCGATCGACGTCGGATGTGCTGTCGTCTTTGCCGGCACCTTCCGGCGGCGCCGGCGTCGTCAGCAAGGCGAGCAGCCGCTTCGCTTCGGCGCGCGCCTGACCCGGCAGCTTGAAATTCAACAACGGCGAATGCAGCGAATAGGCTTTGTAAAGGCCGATCTCCTGATCGCCGCCGACCACGAAGTTCCGCATCCCCGCCGGCAACTCGATGGGAACGGTCTTGCCGACGGCAGCCATGTCCATCGGTTGCGGCTCGGTGGGCAGCAGCAGCAGATTCATGAACCACGGCGTGAGCAAGACGCCCAACAACGCGTCCTCGCCGAAGGGGCGGAAACCGATCGCTTCGATTTCGATCTTGTCGTTGTACAGCGGCAGGTCCCGCATCGCCGCATCGATGCGGCGAAAGCGCTCGACCAGCGCCGGCACGCGCGGATGCCCGCCGAGACGATCCGGAGCGCTCATGGCGCGGGCTCGATCCCGGCGCCGCGGACACGCGCCGCCAGTTCGGGAAAAATATCTTCGAAGAACGCCCGTGCTGCTTCGGCTTCCTCGCGGGCGATCTTGGTCACCGCAAAGCGCCGCGCCTGCACCGCGAGGAAATCGCCCGGCGCCACCTGCTCCGACATCATCGTCAGATCGACCCGGAAGCGGTCGCCATAGACGTCGACCAGCGCCGTCATTCCGTCGCTTGACACCACCTCGGCCGGGACGGCGATGCACATGCGAACGAAATCCTAATGCAGCCGCGGCGTCGGCGCGGGGCCGAGCCGGGCGAGTTCGTCGACGATCATGCTCACCGCCACGTCGCGCCCATTGGCCACGTCCGGTGTCAGGTCGAGGCCGACGCTCAGCTTCTTCGGGACGACGCCGACGATGATGACGCGCCGCGGCGCCTTGCCGACCAGACGCAGCGCCGCCAAAAGATCCGAAAGCCCCAATTGATGCGGCGAGTAGCGCATTTCGAACAGCATCCGGATGTCGTCGTTCTCCAGCCGGACGACGCGGCCGGGCGGCCCGTCGGCATTCACGGCGTCGGCCACGATCAGGCAGTCGCGCTCCGCCACCATGTCGAGCAAGTCCATGCCCGACGTGCCGCCGTCGAGCAACTCCACCGTGTCGGGCAGTTCGTGTGCGGCATCGAGCGCTTGTACGATGCGCACCCCGACCCCTTCGTCCGAGAGGAGGATATTGCCGAGTCCGAGCACCAGAATGTTCACGGTTGCCGTCTCACATCGCCTTGACTTGCACGATCGGCCGCTTCTCGGCGTCGGCCAGATGCACCGCGCAGGCGATGCAGGGATCGAACGAGTG
>JAGWVX010000492.1 GCA_018970685.1 Alphaproteobacteria bacterium
CTGCGTAGACATAAGAGCGCGACGCTGAGAGCGCGACATACATGTCGGCGATCTTGCCCTGCATCAGCTGAAAGGAGCCGATTGGTACGCCGAACTGCTTACGCTCATGGATGTATGGAATGACGATGTCGAGGCAGGCCTGCATGATGCCCAACGGTCCTGCAGCCAGCACCACGCGCTCATAGTCGAGGCCGCTCATCAAGACGCGCACGCCCTGCCCCACACCGCCTAGCACGTTCTCCTCGGGCACCTCACAGTCGTTGAACACCAACTCGCCGGTGTCCGAGCCGCGCATGCCGAGTTTATCGAGTTTCTCGGTTGTCGAAAATCCTTTGAAGCCGCGCTCGACGATAAACGCCGTGATGCCTTGCGGCCCGGCGGCGGGATCGGTCTTAGCATAGACCACCAATGTGTCTGCATGCTTGAAGTTGGTGATCCACATCTTGGTGCCGTTGAGCACGTAATGGTCGCCGTGCTTGTCGGCGCGCAGCTTCATGGAGATCACGTCGGAGCCCGCCTCCGGCTCGCTCATGGCCAAGGCGCCGACATGCTCACCGGAGATCAGGCCCGGCAGATAGCGCCGCTTCTGCTCCTCGCTGCCGTTCCTCCGGATCTGGTTGATGCAGAGATTGGAATGCGCGCCGTAAGAAAGGCCCACGGCCGCCGAGCCGCGGCTGACCTCTTCGATCGCGATGACGTGCTCGAGATAGCCGAGCCCCGAACCGCCATATTCTTCCTCCACGGTAATGCCGTGCAGGCCAAGCGCGCCCATCTGAGGCCACAGATAGCGCGGGAACTCGTTGGTCTTGTCGATTTCGTCGGCAATGGGCGCGATCTTGTCGCCGACGAAACTGCGCACCGTGTCGCGCAACATGTCCGCCGTGTCGCCGAGCCAGTGATCGAGAGAAGGAATGGAATTTGGGATCATGAAATCATTGTACGAAGAATGGCGTTCGTATCACAGTCCGCATTTGCGCCGTTAAGTTGACGTTGCGCGCGGCAGAAATATCAAAAAGGGATTTGACGGCGAAAGATTCCGAGGCCGGTTTGCCGAGGCGAAGTTGCACCGTCCGAAGCCCGTCTTCACGCGCTTACGCGTGCGTCGACGTCGCAGTCTCCGCTGCTGCGCAGCGAAGACTGGTGCGGTCGAGAAGAGTCGAACTTCCACGGGTTGCCCCGCTAGCACCTCAAGCTAGTGCGTCTACCATTCCGCCACGACCGCACAAAGTCAGGTAGTCCCGGTAGGGGCCGGGGTGTAGCAAACCCCGCTATCCCAGGGCAAGCGCCGCCTAGATACCCTCTCCGTCCACTCCATGGATACCGCATTCGTCCTTCTCGAGCCCGGCCCAACGGCCGGCGCGATAGTCCTCGCCCACCGTCACGCGCCGCGTACAGGGCATGCAGCCGATCGAGGGGTAGCCGTCCTCCACCAGCGGGTGCCGCGGCAGGGCGTGCTCGATCATATAGGCTTCCAGATCGCCCTGAGACCAGTCGGCCAGAGGGTTGAAGCGGAAACGGCCTTCGAAGAATTCCACCGCCTGCATGGCAGCGCGGTTTTTTGTTTGGAAGCGCTTGCGGCCGGTAATCTGCGCCGCGAAGCCTTCCAACGCTCGCTTGAGCGGAATCACTTTACGGAATTCGCAGCAGGAGTCCGTGTCGCGCGCCCACAATGTTCCTTCCGGGTCGCGCGCCACGTTGTCCGAAAGATGCGGCGCCAGCGAACGAATGTCGCCTAGACCAAGCCGCTCTTGCAGGCGGTCGCGATAGCGCAAGGTCTCGCCGAACAACTTACCGGTGTTGAGAAATAATACCGGCGTGCTCGGATCGATTTCGGCCATCAAATGCAGCAGCACGGCCGACTCAGCCCCGAAGGACGAGACCAGGGCCGTCTTGCCTGCGAATTCGCCCTTCAGCGCCAGTTCCACGATACCATGCGCGTCACGATCCACAGCGGCCGCTTGAAGCCGTG
>JAGWVX010000493.1 GCA_018970685.1 Alphaproteobacteria bacterium
ATCAGAGAGCGAGCCATGTGAAGATCCTCAGAGTGTTGTTGTCGGAAGCGTTACGCCCTGTGCCGTCGTAGTTGCTGCTGGCGCCGTCGAACTTGGTGTAGACGATGTATTGCAGTCCGACGCGCAGATTGAGGCGCTGGTCGAAGGGCGAGTTGCCGCTGCCCCAGGGCGTGAAGTCGATTTGGAACAGCATGCCTTGGCTGTCGGGCTTGAAGGTGCTGTTGCCGGCATAGAGCAGCGCGTCGGACGAGCCCCAGGTGTTGAACAGCTGCACCGTGCCGCCGATCTCGTTGTGCCAGTAATAGGAGGCGTCCAGCCGCAGATCGTCGAGCGAGTCGTTGAGGTTTGCCGCATTGCCCAGCAGATACGAGGCGTTGAGGCTCTGTGCCTCATGCGTGTAGCGGGCGCTGAGCGTATAGATGTTGTTGCTGTCGCCCAGGAACTGGTAGGAGCCGTCGATCCCGTAATCCGAATAGGCGTCCGTCTTGCCGGTCGACATGTCGCCGCCGGGATAGAGATCGGGGAAGAAGCCGAAAGCGCCGATTTCGTAGTTCCAGTCGCCGTAGTCCTTCTGGTAGGCCAGCCGGAAATAAGGTGCGACGCCGGAGATCGGCCCCGGCCCGAAATCGGTTCCCATGGCGCTCAGAAAGCCGCTCGACGGCGTCCAGTAGAGCCCCACCTCGGTGTAGAGATTGGAGTTCCAATAGGCATAGGCCGTGGTGCCCACGACGCTCTGCGCCAGGCCGCCGTCGAACATCGTGCCGGCGGCCGGCGCCGGCGCCAGGGCGCTGCTGATATAGGGAAAGCCCCAGGCCGGCAGCGTGTTCCAGACGTCCTCGACGCCGGGATTGTTGTTGAAGCTGGCGCCCAGCAGCACGTCGTTGCCTGCAACGGTGAGGTGATCGGTGACGCGGATATCGGTGTTGTCCCAGGAGAACGAGCGGCCGATGCCGTCATAGGTCATCTGCACAAAGCCGCCGAAATGGTTGCCGATGCCCCCGGCGACGAACAGGCTCGCCTGGTCGAGCGAGAAATTGTTGTTGTCGGCATAGTGAGCGGCGGGCGGGGCTTCCTGCGCCTTGGCGCTGGTGTTGAAGGACGACATCTCCATCGCCGACACCGGCATCGGGAAGGCATCGCCTCCCGCGTCCATCGTGTAGCCTTCAAGCTTGAACTGCCGGCCAAACGGCGTCAGCTGCGGACCAAACCCCCCAACATGACACGCCGCACACGGCTGACCCGTCTTCACCGCAAACGCAGGTACCGCTAGCGCAGGCGCGGCTTCCGCGAGAAACATCGCGACAGCGGCGCCTGCCAGATAGCCCGCTTGAAGAACTCGTTTTTTTCTCATTATGACCCCGCAACTCTTTTGAAATTCAACATGCAAACCATTATGCGTGTCATTATACGATTGACACGTAAGTAATTTGACTTACGTCAAAAAACGAAACGGCGCGGCTGAGCTGAATTGTCGCGGTTCGCCGTCGCCTTACAGTGGTTTTGTCCAGCAAACGCTGCGTTAGGCGCAAACGATCCTGCGGCGCCATGCCGCAAGGCATCGTCGGCATGCGGATTTTTTGCGCGTCGCTTTTGAGCTCCGCGGTGTTGTTTCAGCTTTTCGTTAGACCACTCTTTGCGGTCTCGATCGCGGCCCGGAAGGCGACCGGATCGGCGATGTCGGGAATAGTCACCGCGTCGACGCCCGTTCCTTCAATACGCAAATGACCGTAGCCGAGAAGGCGGCCCCAAAAACTTTGCGTGACCCGCAAGCCTTCGATGTTCTGCAACGCGATTTCATTGGTGGTGAGTGAGAGCAGGCCCTTTTTCTCGACGAAGCGATGGGTGGTGACCCCGATCTCGGTGGTCCATTTGCGGATCATCATGACGAAGAATATCCAGATGCCGATGAGGAATATCCCGAGCAGAATCAAAGCCGCCCAGGCCTTGAAGCTATACCACCA
>JAGWVX010000067.1 GCA_018970685.1 Alphaproteobacteria bacterium
GCGGCAAGGTGCCGGCCAGCGGGGCATCGTGGCCGTCGAATTGGATCGAATCCAGCGCAAGGCCGCGGCGGCGGTCGAGACGGGCGCGCACCGCCGGCGTGACGATGTTCAAATGACGCGCGGCGATCTCCGCGCCGCGGGGGCCCGGCATGGCCGGCGGCTCTGGCGGGCTCCAACGCACCAGCGCGGTGCGCAGCCTTTGGCAGAACTCCGACCAGCGCTTGTCGGTGATGTGGGTGCGAAAATCGCTCGACCACAAATAACACAGTTCCTTCCACGCCTCCGGACCGCCGCCCATGGCGGCAATGCCGTGATAGATGCGTTCGCAGGCGGCGTTGATGGCCAGGTCGTCGCGGCCCGTCACGGCCCAGCGCGACAAGTTGTATTTGCGCTGTTTCTTGACCGGGATCGGACAGTCCGGCGTTTCCAGCCGCAGCGGCTGCTGCTTCTTGGGCATGTAGGTCAGCAGTTGCGACGGCAGCACCAGCTCGCAAGACGGTTCCTGCGCCAAGCGCTGGAAGGCCTGCTCCAGCTTCGTCCATTCGCCGCCGTTGTTCTTTTCTTCCGTTTTGTAGCGGCCGGGACGGAAGTCGAAGATTTCGGCGTCGCTGGCATAGATGCACAGGGCGCGCGCCGCGGCGCCGCGCTGGGTCCGGACATAGTCGAGATAATCGTCGAGGGCGATGTCGTTGTGTGCGAAGCGCTGCAGTTTCTGGAAGGCGACGGTGTTGGTCCACAACAGGCCGATGGCGCGCCCGTCGGTGCCGACGGCGCGTTGCGCGTTGTAACGCGCTTCGCCGGGCCATTGGTGATGCGACGACGGATTGTCCCAATCCATCAGCAAGGCGCGATAACCGGCGTCGAGATACAGGCCGACCAGCCCGCCCGAATAGGCCTGTTCGTTGACCAGCGCGATGCTGGGCGCGACATTCAGCAGGCGCTTGTAGACTGCGTTGCCGATCGAAAGATTGGCTTCGGTGACGCGCGCCGGCACCAGCGGGCCGATCATCTGCGTGTAGCCGGAGCCGATGAACTCCACGCGGCCCGAAGCGATCGATCCCTTCAAGCCGTCGATCCAGAACGGATCGCGTTCGGCGATCTCTTCCAGCGTATAGCCCGAAGCTTCGATACCGATGGGGCCGTATTTCTCGGCGAGGCGCAACAGCGGCCAGTAACAGCAGGCGATCACCTCGTCGCGCTGTTCTTCTTCGACGGACGAGAATGCCAGGTTGAGATGAAAAAAAGCGAACAACCTTAACGTGCCGTTCTGGACATCGAATTGCTGGTTTGCGAACGGCGCATTCATGCTGTTTGGATCCTGATGCAGGAGAGTGCGTCGTTGGCCGCCGCAAGCGCGGCGTCCCGGGTCTGTCCGGTCGCCAACACCATGGCGGCGGAGGGGCGTTTGTCGCCGGCCGGCGGAATCGCGTCGCCGAGTTTCGCGGTGACGATGATGTCGGCAATGCCGGGAACCTTGCGCGCCTCGTCGGCGCCGGCGATCGAAACCACCTTGCCGGGTTTGGGAAACGCATAGCGCTGGATCACCGGCGTGAAGAATTTCGGCTCGAGCTCCGACGGGTCCACGGTTTCGCCCAGCGCCACTTTGATGGCGTTGCCGACGAAATCGACGCCGGTGTTGAGCGGAATTTCGCGGGTGCAGAAGAAACCGCCGGACAGCCGCGCCGCCAGTTCGATGACATAGACCTCGCCCTTGTGCACGACGATATCGCCCTTGACCGTGCCGTCGGCGATGCCGAGCGCGGCGGCGGCGCGTCCGACCACGTCCTTCGCCTTCGCCTGAAGTTCGGGCGCCAGATGGCTCGGCAGGTCGCCGCCGTTCTCGACGAAGAACGGTGCATACCGTTCGAGATATTCGTAATTGCGGTCGGAGAAGCCGGGCGTGTAGCAGCATCCGCCCGAGACGACGGATTCCGTCGAGATCTGCGGGCCGTCGAGATATTGCTCGACCATCACGCGCTCGCTCGGCGAATGGGAGCGGGCGAACAGGAAGGCCTTGGTCAGATCGGCCACGTGGGAGATGCGCTGCACGCCGCGCGATCCGCGGCTGTCCGCCGGCTTGATCACCAGATCGCGCCCGCGCTCGACGGCGATGCGCTGCAAGGCTTGCGGCGTCTCGACTTCGCTGAACCAGGGAATGGGAACGCCGGCTTCGGCAAAGCGCTTCTTCATCGCCAGCTTGTCGCAGGCGAGTTCGGCGCTGGCGCGCGTCAGGCCCGGCAGGTGCAGGCGCTCGACCACTGCCGCCGTGGTCAGCGGCGCATCGGCCGCGACGCAGATGACGCCGTCGATCTTGCGGATCTTGCGGCTATAGCGTTCCGCCGCCGAGGCCGTTTCGTAGGGGCCGTAGACGTCGGCGATCAGGCAGGAATCGGCATGGGCGAAGCCCGGCGCTTCCGGATCGCGGTCGGAGACCACGACATGCAGGCCCATTTGCTTGGCGCGCAACGCCGCGTCGGCCGCCTCGACTCCGCCAGAAACGATCAGCAGCGTCTTGCCCATCAGAAATACAATCCGCCGTTGACGTTGATGGTCTGCGCCGTGATGTAGGACGAGGCCTCGCCGGCGAGGAACACGACGGCATCGGCCACTTCGCGCGTGGTGCCCAGCCGCTTCAGCACGATGCTTTCCGCCGCCTTCTGCACGCTGGCCGCCGCCATGCCGGCCGCCGCCATGTCCGATGCGATCAGGCCCGCCGCCACGGTGTTGGAGCGCACGCCCTGCGGCGCGCCGAAGCGGGCGACGACTTGCGCCAGCGACATCAACCCGGCCTTCGAGGCCGCGTAATGCGCCGTGCGGGGTCCGCCATATTGGCCGCTCACCGATCCGATATGCACGATCGAGCCGCCGCCGGCTTCGGCAAGAAGCGGCAGAAATACTTGCGCACAAATGAACGGTCCGCGCAGATTGGTCGCCAGGACGTTGTCCCAATCCTCGTCGCTCACTTGGTCGAAATCCGTCGGCTTGTTGATGCCGGCGTTGTTGACCAGGATCGAAATCGGTCCGAAGCCGCGCGCATCTTTCGCCGCGGCGGCGACGCTGGCGCGCTGCGTCACGTCCATCTGCAAGGCCAGCGCGCGCCGGCCCATCGCTTCGATCTGTTTGACGGCTTTCTCGGCTTCGCCGCGGTTCTCGCGATAGGTCAGCACGACATCCGCACCGGCCTCGGCGAGACCAAGTGCAATGGCGCGGCCGATGCCGCGGCTGCCGCCGGTGACGACCGCATTCTTGCCGGCCAGCGAAAAGCGGGTCATTGCAGCGATCCTTTGCGCGCGATGGCGCGGCGCGCGGCTTCGGCGACGAAGGGCGCCGTGATGCCGAAATGCGCGGCCAGCTCGTCCGGTTCGCCGGAGGTGCCGAAGGTGTCGTTGAGGCCGACGAATTCGATCGGGCAGGGATGGCTTTGCGCCACCGCTTCGGCGACCGCGCTGCCCAACCCGCCATAGACGTTGTGATCTTCGGCCGTCACCATGCAGCCGGTTTCGGCGGCGCACTGCTTGAGAAGTTTGGCGTCGATCGGTTTGATCGTCGCCATGTTGACGACGCGCGCATCGATGCCGTCGGTCTCCAACAGCTCGGCGGCTTCCAGCGAACGCGCCACCTCGACGCCGCAGGCGACCAGCGTCACGTCGCGGCCGTCGCGCACGATCTGTCCCTTGCCGATCTCGAAGCGGTGGTCGTCGCCGAACAGCCGCTTGGCGGCGCTGCGGCCGGTGCGCATATAGACCGGACCGTCGAACTCCAGCATGGCGCGGGTGGCGAGTTCCATCTCCTTGGGATCGGCGGGCGAGATCACCGTCATGCCGGGAATGGCGCGGAACGCCGCGATGTCTTCCAGCGCCTGCGCCGAGCCGCCATCGGGTCCGACATCAAGGCCGGGATGGCTGGCGACGATCTTCGCATTGCGCTTGCAATAGGCGATCGACAGCCGCGCCTGTTCGAAAGCGCGCGACAGGAAGACGGCGAACCCGGTGACCACGGGCAGCATGCCCACGGCGGCGAGACCGCCGGCCGCCGCCACCATGTTCTGCTCGGCGATGCCGAACTGGATGAACTTCTCGGGATGCGCCTTGCGGAAATGATGCACGCCGGTGCCCCCGGCGACATCGGCGTCGAGCACGACCAGCTTGGGGAATTCGCCGGCCAGATTGGTCAGCGCCTTGCCGAAGGCTTCGCGCAGGGAATCGCCCGAGGTGCCGATCAGGGCGGGAGCGGAGTTGTCAGACATCGAGAAGCTCCTTGATTTCGTGCTGCTCGGCGCCGAGCGCCGCCAATGCGTCCGCGGCTTGGTCGCGCGTCAGCTTCACGCTGCCGTGCCAGGCGGGACTGCCTTCCATATACGGCACGCCCTTGCCCTTGACGGTGTGGGCGATCAGCACCGACGGCCGCTCATGGATGGAGGCGGCGAGATGCAGCGTGGAAAGGATTTCGGGAATGTTGTGGCCGTCGATCTCGAAGACCGTCCAGCCGAAGGCGCGCCATTTGTCGGCCAGCGGCTCCAGCCGCATGATGGCCTCGTTGGTCGCGTCGCTCTGCAGCTTGTTGTAGTCGATGATGGCGCAGAGATTGTCGAGCCTGTGATGGGCGGCGCACATCGCCGCCTCCCACACTTCGCCCTCCTGCAATTCGCCGTCGCCGAGCAGGGCATAGGCCCGCGCGTTGATCTTCTGCAGCTTCATGCCCATCGCCATGCCGAGCGCGACCGAGAATCCCTGGCCGAGCGAACCGGTGGAAGTTTCCACCCACGGCAGGTCGCGGACATGCGGATGGCCCTGGAACGGGCTGCCGAGCTTGCGCAGATTGAGCGCGTCGGCCTTGTCGCAGAAACCGTGGTAGGCGGCGATGGCGTAAAGCGCCGGACAGGCATGGCCCTTCGACAGCACGAAACGGTCGCGCAAGCGGTCGTTCGTCGCAGTGGGCCAGACGTTCAATTCCGCGCCGAACAGGCAGGCCAGAATGTCGGCGCAGGACAGCGCGCCGCCCGGATGGCCCGAAGTGGCGCGATAGATGGACGCGATGGTGTGGCGGCGCACGAAGCGGGCGGCCTCCGCGATCTGGACTTCGAGATCGGGTTGGATCGCGGCGGCGCTCGTCTGCGTGCTCAACTTTACGGCAGATATCATGGCAAGCCCCCTCAAGCGGCCAGGTGCGTGCGCGCCCGGCTGAGCAGATCGGTGTAGAGAAGAATTTCTGCGGCGGGCGCGAATTTGCGCGCCTCGGCGGCGATTTCGTCCGCAAAGCCCCGCGACATGACGACGATCACGCCGGGCTTGGCCCGGACCAGCTCTTCCGGAGCGGCGAGAGCGCAGCCGTGACGTTCGCCGACGTGGGGTTTGAGATGTTTGTCGATCAGGAGCCTGAGCGCTCTGGCGTCGAAGCGTCCGTGCACCACCAAACTGTCGAAGATGCGTCCGGCGCCCCATATCGCGACGCCCTTCGGCGCCAGCGCGTGCAGCTCGGCGGCGACCGCGGTCAGCGCCGCAAGATTATGCGCCCGCGTCGCGACATAACTGGAGATCAAATCGTAGGCTTTCTCCACTTCCTGCGGATCGGCGCCGGCGGGTTCGCCGGCCGCGCCGGTCTTGCGCGCCACCAGAAAGAGGTTCGCCGCGTCGTCGCGATCGGGCCGCTCGACGATCGAAAATCCCGCCGCCGCCACCAGGCGCGACAGCGTGCGTTCGGAGAAGTGATAGAGGTGCTTGTCGATGAACCATTCCTCGACGATGTCGTCGGCGCCGAGGATCGCGATGTTCGGCGCATCGAGCACCAGCACGCCGCCGCTCTTCAGCGTGCGCCGGTGATCGTCGAGCACATGCGCGGGATGCGCCAGATGCTCGACGGTGTGCGAGGAATGAACCACGTCGAAGCGCGATGTTTCGAGCGGCGTGTCTTCGATGCGCGCGACGTGCAGCTCTATGCGCTGCAATCCGGCGCAGGATTGCGCCACGCGCTCGTCGGGCTCGATGGCGGTGATATGCGCCTGCGGCGCGGCGCCCAGCAATGCGTGCGCGAAACTGCCGCGATTGGAGCCGACGTCGAGCAGCGACAGCGCGGCCTGCGGATCGCAATGCCGCAGAACGGCATCGACGGCGATCTTGCTGCGGAATCCTTTGCCGTAGCGCACATTGCCCCAATCGGCGCCGCTCGATACCGCGGGCGCGGCGCGCGGCGCGCGGTCGGCGCGCGGCAGGCTTTGCACCAGTCCGCAACGGCCGCAGATATGGACGCTGATGCCGCGTGCCGATCGCTCGGGCGTATAAACGCTTTCGAGCGCATCGCTGCCGCAGAGTTCGCAAATCTCTTGCATTTGAAGATGTCCAGGAAGGACCCGGTAACCATCTTCGGCCATTCAGTGTTAATAATTCACTACGTATTCGCCGCTTGATGCATATCCCAGCCGCGCCAGCATACGCCCCGCGATGCCGGCGAATTGCGCGCGCTGTCTCTCGTCGAGAAGACGGTCTTCCGGCCGGTTGACGTTGTGCGGCCGGGCGAACATCGAAAAATATTCGTCGCGGTAGGGAAGATTGAGAAAATCGCAGAGCCCGCGCACGGCGCCGGGCGTTTCGCGCAGCTCTTCCAGGCGCAGGAACATGTGGCGCTGCGGCGCGAGCGCGGCCAGCGCTTCGAGGATCACGCGGTTGATCTCGGCCCAATGCCAGGCGATGCGGCCGAACTGGTCGTAGCCGGCGAAGGCCGCTGCGGCGGGATCGGATGCGGCCGGCAGCGGCCACCAATATTTCTTTTCCGGCGGCGGCGGCGGATTGCGCGCCGGATCGTCGATATGGGCGCGCAGGATCGCGGTGGAGCGGTCGTCGTAGCATTCGCCGCCGAGCTTGTGGAAATAGGAGCTCGCAACCTTGCGGCCGTCGCGCACCAGATGGACGAATTTCGCCTGCGGCAGAAGTTCGGCGAGTTCGGGAATGAGCCAGGAGAGCTTGTTCGAGGAATCGCCCCAATGCGCCTTGCCGCAGTAGCGGACGGCGGCGGCGTGCGTTTCTCCGAGCACGCGCTTGGCGGCGGCGGCGTCGATCAGGCCCATATAGCGGCGCACCGCCAGCGGTTGGACGATGTGCACCATATATTCGTGATGCATCTCGACGCCGTCGGCGGCCGACAGCGCCTTGTGTAGCATCGCCGTGCCGGACCGCCCGCTGGAAACGACGAAAAAGGCGGTCACGGCTTGACCGCAATGACCACGGCTTCGCGGCCCAGGCCCACATCCGCCAAGGCGCGATAGAAGGCGCGGCGCGTTTCCCTCAGCCCCGTCGCCTCCAGCGCCAGATCGAAGCGCTTGCGCTTTTTGTGGCAGGCGCGGCCGAGCTCGCCGTCGCCGGTGTAGTCCTCGCCCATCATCAGAAAGGCTTCCATCGGAAAGCTCGTGGTCCGTTCGGCCACGCGAAAGCCGAGGCGTTCGAGAAGCGCGGCCGCGGTGGCGAAATCGAAATAGTTGAGGTGGTGATGCGGCACCACCCACCATTCGCCGGCGCCGGTGCTGGCACGCCCGGCGATCTGGAAGGGCGAGAAATCGTTGGGCACGCCGATGCAGATCAATCCGCCGGGGCTCAGCCTGTCGCGCGCCAAGGCGATCAGCGCGGCGGGATCCGGAACATGCTCCAGCACGTTGTTCATATGCACGGCGTCGAATTCGCAGAGGCCCGCGGCGGTTTCGGCGTTGAAAAATCCTTCGACGACCTCGACGCCCAGCGAGCGGGCATGGGCTGCGGCCTGCCGCGAGGGCTCCACGCCCAAGACCTCCCAGCCGCGCGCCTGCGCGGTGTGCAGGAAAAAGCCGGGCCCCGAGCCGATGTCGAGCAGGCGCCGCCGCCCTTGTCCAAGCTGTTTTTCGAAACTTTCCAGCCGGTCGGTCTGCCCCAGCGCCGCCCAGTCCTGGTCTTCGCCGGCATGCGCCAGGAAGCTCGGTTTCGCTTCGCTGTAATAGAGGTCGCGATAGGCCGGCTCGAGTTGCGCCTCGTCCGGGACGGGCAGCACGTGACGGAAGCCGCAGTTCTCGCACAGGATGACGTCGTGGCCTTTGACCCGCGCGACGCGCCGCCCTTCGTGTTTTTGCCAGGCAATGATCGGCTCGGCGGCGACAACGTTCATCGCGATCCTCTTCGTTAATTTCTTCTTAGCCGTGCGCGATTTCGAAAGCGTTAAAAGGCGCGGACGGCTTCGCCGCCGGACTCACGGCTTGATCGCGATGAGAATGGCTTCGCGGCCCAAGCCGGCATTCGCCAGCGTGCGATAGAAGCCGCGGCGCGTTTCCCGCATGCCCGCCGCTTCCAGCGCCAGGTCGAAGCGTTTGCGTTTCTTGTGGCAGGCGCGGCCGGTGTCGCGGTCCTTGGTGTAGTCGTCGCCCATCATCAGGAACATTTCCATCGGGAAACTCGTCATGCGTTCGACAACCGTCAGGCCGATATGTTCCAGCAGGCCGGCGGCGGATTCGAAATCGAAATAATTGAGGTGATAGGGCGGGGCGATCCACCATTCGTCGGCGCCCACCGCCGCTTGTCCGGCGATCTGGAACGGCGAGAAATCGTTGGGCACGTTGATGCAGAGAACGCCGCCGCCGTCGAGCAGATCGCGCGCCAGGATCGCCATGTTCGTCGGGTCCGGCATGCTTTCCAGCACATTGCTCAAATGGATGGCGTCGAAGCGTCCTAGTCCCGCTGCGGTGTCGGCGTTGAAGAAGCCTTCCGCGACTTCGATGCCGAGCTTGCGCGCCTGTGCGCTCGCTTGGCGCGAGGCTTCGATGCCGAGAACGCGCCAGCCGCGCGCCTTCGCCGTCTTCAGAAACCCGCCGGCGCCGGAACCGATGTCGAGCAAGCGCCGCCGCCGCGGTCCCAGCAGCCGCTCGATGCTTTCCAAGCGGTCGGTGTAGGTCAGTTCCAGCCAGGCGTGATCGTCGCCGTTCTGCGGCGGGAAGTTCAACACGTCTTCCTTGATGCTGGCCCGGCGGCGCGCGGCTTCGAATTCTTCCGGTTCCGGCAAAGGCAGCACGTGACGGAAGCCGCAGAGGTCGCAGGCGATGATGTCGTAGCCTTTCCACCGCGCCACACGCCGCCCTTCATGCGCTTGCCAGGCGATGATCGGTTCAGCTGCGGCGATGCCCATCAGGATGCCCCCGTTAACGCTCTTTTAGTCAACGGTGATTTAGAAACGGTTAAAGACCCGAAGCGGATTAACCATGGACCGGCCGATCTTCATTGCCGAAGCCTCGAGCAACCATGGACGCGAGCTTTCCCGTGCGCTGGCCTTCGTCGATGCCGCTGCGGATGCCGGCTGCGACGCCGTCAAATTCCAGCTTTTCAAGATCGACCGCATGTTCGCGCCGGAGATTCTCAGCCGCAGCGCCAAGCACCGGGCCCGGCGGGCGTGGGAACTGCCGGTCGAGCAGCTCGCCCCGATCGCCGAACACTGTTCGAAACGCGGAATAGCGTTCTCCTGCACGCCTTTTTACCGTGAGGCGGTGGAGGAACTGCGCCCGCATGTCGCCTTCTACAAGGTGGCGTCCTACGAGCTGCTGGTGGACGACCTGCTCGCCGCCTGCGCCGCCACCGGCAAGCCCGTGGTGCTGTCCACCGGCATGGCGACGATGGAGGAAATCCGCCACGCCGTTTCGGTGCTGCGCCGGGCGAAGGCCGCCGACATCACCCTGCTGCATTGCGTCTCCGCCTATCCGACCCCGGCGGCGGAGGCCAATCTTGCGGCCATTGCCGCTCTGCGCGAAGCGACCGGCTGCAAGACCGGCTGGTCCGATCACACCCGCCGTCCGGCGGTGATCGAACGCGCCGTGCATCATTGGAATGCCGCGGCGGTGGAATTCCATCTCGATCTCGACGGCACGGGCGCCGAATACGCCGCGGGGCATTGCTGGCTGCCGCAGGAAATCGCCCCGGTGATCGCCCGCATTCGCGAAGCCGCCGTCGCCGACGGCTCGGGCTTCAAGGAACCGCAGCCCGCCGAACTGGCGGACCGCGATTGGCGCGCCGATCCGCAAGACGGCCTGCGTCCGCTGCGCCATATCCGCGCCGTCTGGGAACCCGCCGCATGACCAGGCACATCGTCGCGGTGATTCAGGCGCGGATGGGTTCCACCCGTCTGCCGGGCAAGGTGCTGAAGCCGATCGCCGGCAAGCCGCTGCTGTGGCACATCGTGCACCGTTTGAAGAAATCGCGGCTGATCGGCGAGGTCGCCGTCGCCACCAGC
>JAGWVX010000068.1 GCA_018970685.1 Alphaproteobacteria bacterium
GCTTGTCCGGCGATACGGCAAGGCCAATGCGCCCGGGATGGGCGGCAAAGCCGCCACCTTCGATCTTGGTCCAGTGATCGCCGCCGTCATGGGAGACGTAAAGGTCGCTGCCCGGCCCGCTCGACGGGGGATAGACGCTCCAGGGCGGACGCCGTGTCTGCCACAGTGCGGCATAGATCGTGCTGGGATCGCCGGGCTTGAAGGCAAGATCGATGGCCCCCGTATTGTTGTCCTTGAAGAGCACCTTGCTCCAGTGCCGGCCGCCGTCGGTCGAGCGGAACACGCCGCGCTCCGGATTGGGCCCGTAGGCATGGCCGAGTGCGGCGACAAAAACCACGTCTGGGTTGCGCGGATCGACGAGGATGCGGCCGATCTGGCGGCTGTCGGCGAGCCCGATCGGCGTCCAATGCTTGCCGGCATCGATGGATTTATAGAGACCGTCGCCATGGGCGATGTCCGAACGCATGTCCGCTTCACCGGTGCCGACATAGATCGTCTTCGGAGCGGAGGGCGCCACGGCCAGCGCGCCAATCGAACCCACGGGCTCATCGTCGAAAATCGGCTGCCAAGTGCGCCCCGCGTCTTGCGTCGCCCAGACGCCGCCATCGACGGCGCCGAAATAGAAATGCCGGCTGTCGCCGGCAATACCCGTTACGGTCAGCACGCGCCCGCCACGGAAGGGTCCGATCAGCCGCCAGTGAAGAGCCTGATACAGCGTAGGATCAACCCCGGCATGCGCCGCCAAAGTGATCACCGCCGCGAAAACAATCATTCCAAGCGTTGCTAGATGGTGTCGTCGCACGGGCGGCCCTCGGTTCGAGCATGACGTGATGGACAAATATCGCCTAGTGGTGAGATTCGCTCAAGCCGCCGGCATTCCTTTGGGGGTACGACGCCCGCCATCGCCGAGATCCATTGGACTGTCTGTGCTCGTTCTCGTCCGTGAACACACAAATGTGATGACGCCCGCACCAACGATGCGTTGGCGTCGAGAGGATGCACGGCGGCGACACCTACGCTAACCTATGAGCATGGCGGTGCGTCTGCGTCGCCGCTCATCGAACTTGCGATATGCGAAAGAAGGGCTTGGTCGGTTCATGCGGTTGAGGGGGCCGTGGTCGCGTCTTCTGCCGTCTGGCTTGTGGCTGCTGGCGGCTTGCGGGCCGGCATTGGCGGCGGCGCCTGAGACGGTTGAGGTGACGGCCACGCGGTTGCCGGAGCGCGTGGATGTCGTCCCGGCGGACGTTACGGTGATCTCGGGTGACGAGTTGCGGGCACGCGGCGCGGCCGATCTTGCCTCGGCGCTAGCCTTGGTGGCCGGCGTCGAAGCTCCCTCGGGCGGGGACACAGGACCGGCAGGTGCGGTTCCCTCCTTTTGGGGCCTTCACGAGTTTGATGCCTTCCTGCTGGTAGTGGACGGCGTGCCTTGGGGTGGCGCCCTCAACCCGTCGGTCCCAACCCTCGATCTCAACGATGTCGAGCGCATTGAGGTCATGAAAGGTGCGACGCCCGTGATGTTCGGCGCCACCTCCTTCGTCGGTGTGATCCAGGTCATTCATTATCCTGCGGGGCATGCGGCCAACCAGGTCAGCGTCGGCGTCGGCGATCAAGGTTCGGCGCGCGGCGCGTTGTCTTTGGCGTTGCCGGACATTGGCCAATATCGGCAGTCCCTGGTTCTCGACGGCGAGAGCCTCGGCTACGCCGACAAACGCAAAGCCGTTTGGAACGGACATGCGCTTTATCGTGGAAGCGCCCCGCTCTGGGGCGGAGCGTTCCGCATTGACGGCGATATAACCTTTCAGCGGCAGGTACCCCCAAGCCCTGTTGAGCTCCAAGGGATCGCCCTGACGACGCTCACCCCGCGCGATGCCAACGACAATCCTTCCGACGCGCGCATCGACGAGAACCGGTACCACGCTGCCCTGCACTATACGGTTTCGACGGCGGCCGGCGACTGGAGCACCACCTTGTCATTTGCCCATTCCGACATCATCGACATCCGCGGCTTCTTGCGCCCGACACTTCTCGACGACGGCTCCACGCCGAACGCCGATTCGCAGAACCAGCGGCGGCTTATTCAGGACGGCTATTTCGATACCCATTTGAGCAGGGAACCCTCGGACAATCTGTCCTTCATCTGGGGACTGGACGCGCTCTACGGCTTCGGCAAACAGGCCAGCGTGAACGGCGCGTATTACGTGCCGCTCAACGGCACGATGCTGGCACCGCCGACAACATCGCTGCATGTCGATGAGGTCAACACTATGTCCGATACGCGGTTGTTCGTCGGACAATATGTTCAGGTGGATTGGAAGCCTGCCGCCCGCTTGGATGTTCTCGCAGGTCTCAGGCTCAACGAAACCCTGGAGAACAAAACATCGGCTCATCTGGACGGTTTCGACCCGATGGCGGATACACTCGACCGCAATAAAAAGAACGTCGTCAGACCTGCCGGCACAATCGGCGCCAGCTACAAGGCCTGGCGCGATGGGGCGGACGGCGCCACGTTGTACGCGGATTATCGCAACGCCTTCAAGCCGGCGGCGATCGATTTCGGGCCTGACAACACCCCTGCTGTACTCAACCCGGAGACCGCGCAGAGCTACGAGGCTGGCCTGAAGGGCAAATTGTTCGCCGGCCGTTTCGATTATCAGGCCGAAGCCTTCCTGCAGGATTTCAAGAACCTGGTGGTGGCGACGACCGACGCGCTGGGTAATCCCGTCCTGAAAAACGCGGGCGGCGAGCGGCTGCAAGGCGTCGAATTAGAGACCCACACCCAGCTCGATCAAGACCTGCTTCTCGCCGCCAATATCAGTTGTCACGATGCGAAATTCACGCAATTCACGGTAGACGACAATGGCACGCCGGTGAATGTGAGCGGCCGGCAGCTGACGCTGTCACCCCATGTTCTGGCGTCCGCAGGATTGATCTACATCCCGCCGGCCGGGCTCGAAGGTTCGATCACCGTCAATTATGTCGGCAGCCGCTTCCTGAACGAAGAAAACACGGCGAGAGCCCCTGCGTATGCAACGCTGGCCGCAAGCTTTGGCTACCGCTTTGCGGGCTGGCGCCTTTCTTTCACCGCACAGAACCTGACGGATCAACGCCCGCCCGTCACCCAGAGCGAGTTCGGGGCGGGTTCTTATTATCTGCTTGACGGCCGCAGGCTCTTTGTCGATTTGACCAAAGCCTTTTGACAAATGGTCCTGATGTGCTTCCTACGGCAGATCCTGGCCGTCCTCCGGCGCCTCTATAGACAATTTGTCCGCATCGGACACCAGGACCGGCTTTTCACCGGCCCGTGTCAGTGCCGCGTTCAACGCCGCCAGCGGCCCCGTCTTGGCCGCGTCCCAATCGTGCTTGGCGTGATCGAAATCTGCAAGTGCTCGCGAGACTGTGTCCTGCTGTTCTGGCGTCGGTGCCACATCGGCCGATTCCAGCGAGGCCTCCACGCGCGCGAGCGTGTCTGACACACTCTCGAAGGTTGGCGTGCCGGCGGCGGGCTCGTTCCGCAGCTGATCGACCAGTGTGGCGATTTTAGGGTCCGTTTTACGTGCGGTCTTGGGGAAGCGTTTGTCGAGCAGCTTGAGCAATGCAGCCTTCTCGCGATAGGCGGCATCGACGTCGGTTAGCGTCATATCGATCTTCTGCGACAGCGCCAGCGAGGCCTGAAGATCAACAAGGCTCGTGGTCACGCGCGGGTCCTCGCTAACATGCAGCGGTGCGGTATATTGCTTGCCGTCGGCATTCAGCACGACCGTATAGTCGCCCGGGAGCACGAAGGGACCTTGCGGATTGATCGGCGTGCCGTGGCCCCAGACGGCTGCGATGCTGTAATTGTAATGGGCCGCCTTTGGCCGCGCATAACGCAGATTCCAGACAAGGCGATGCATGCCCGGCGTCGCCGCGAAGGCTTGCAGCGGTTCAATCCACGCTTTGGCAAAATAACGTTCGGCCTTGGGCGCCGCGGCGGGCTCGGCGCTCGAGAAACGGCGCACGACTTGTCCGTTGCTGTCGCGGATGTCGAGCGTCACCGGCCCTTTGGTCTCGGCGCCAAGCCAATAGTCGAGGATTGCGCCCGCAGGCGGGTTCGACCCCGCCGGCGTTTCCGGCGGCAGCGGCGTATCTTTGTTGTTGTCGGGATGCACGCGCCAGGCATCGGCCGGCTTGAAGAGATGCGCCACCTCTTGCGCCATGCCGTTGGTGATCTCACGCAGCGGCGCGACGTCGTCGAGTACCCAGATGGCGCGTCCTTCGGTGGCGGCAATCAGATCGTTGTCATGCACCAACAGATCGGTGACCCAGGCCGTCGGCAGGTTTTGCTGTAGTGCCCGCCAGCGATCGCCATTGTCGAAGGAGACATAGACGCCTTCGTCGGTGCCTGCATAGAGCAAGCCCGCCTTCTTCGGATCGGCGCGCACGACGCTGACGAAATGGTCGCGCGGCAGACCGTTGTCGACCTCTTGCCAAGTGCGCCCGTAGTCCTGCGTGCGCAGCACATGCGGCTGGAAGTCGTCGAGGCGGTGTCCGTCGACCGCGGCATAGGCCACGCCGTCTGCCAGTGCCGAAACATCGAGCGAGGCGACCTTGGCCCATAGTGCTATGCTCGGTGGCGTGACGTCGGCCCAATGGGCGCCGCTGTCCTGGGTCAACTGGATCAGGCCGTCATCTGTTCCCACCCAGATTTCATCGGCATGACGCGGCGAGGGCATGATGGCGGAAATCACGCCATAGCCGCAGCTCTTGGCTTCCATCGGCGTGACGTCGCCGTCGCAGTTCTTGGCGCCGGCCGTCTTGCCGGTGAGGTCGCCGCTGATCACCTGCCAAGTCTTGCCCCGGTCCTGTGTACGGAACAGCACCTGGGCGCCGAGATAGAGCGAATCCGGCCCGGTGCTTGAAGCGGCGAGCGGCGTCATCCACATGTAGCGATATTTGGTGAGCGTCGGCCGTTTGCCGTAATCGTTCTCCGGCCACGGCGTGATGTCGGCGACTTGTCCCGTGCGATCGTTGTATTTGCTGACATGCCCGCCGAGCCCAGAACCGTAAACGATCATGGGATCGGCGGGATCGGGAATGTCGTAATCGCGCTCGTCGCCGCCCACCGAATGCCAATCGCGGACGGTAAGCTCGCCGTAGTCGCTGCGGCTGGCGATGGCGACCGTACCACTGTCCTGCTGGCCGGAATAAATCCAATAAGGAAAGCGATTATCGGCGGCGAGATGGTAGAACTGTCCGGTCGGTTGGTTGTACCAGCTCGACCAGGTGACACCGCCGTTGACGGTCACCACCGTGCCCTGGTCGGAGCCCACGATCATATGATCGGGATGGAGTGGATTGATCCAGAGCTGATGATAGTCGTCGCCGCCCGGCGCCCCTTTGGTGATCTCGCAGGTCTTGCCGCCCTGCGTGCAACGGCGAACCGACTGGCCGACCATGTAGACGATATCGGGATTGTTTGGCTGCGCGGCCAGCCGGCTGAAATACCAATTCGCCACGGCTTTGGCGTCGTTGACGTGCTGCCAATGAACGCCGCCGTCATCGGAGCGGTAAAGACCTCCGGACTTCTTGGAATCGATCGAGGCGTAGACGCGCGTCCCCTTGGCCGTGTGCGTGACGGCAAGTCCGATTCGGCCCAACGCCCCCACCGGCCATCCCCCGCCCGATAGCTTATGCCAGCGAATTCCACCGTCCGTGGATTTGTAGATGGCGCTGCCGGTCCCGGTGATGGGCGTGAAATAGCTGAGCCAGGGATATTGATGCGCTTCCCAGGCGGCGGCGAAGATGATCTTCGGATTCTTGGGATCGCTCGCGATATCGACGATACCCGTCCAATCGTTGATCTTCAGCACATGGGCCCAGGTCTTCCCGCCGTTGATGGAGCGATAGAGGCCGCGATTCGGGCTTGGCCCAAAGAAATGTCCCTGCGCGCCCACCAGCACGATATTGGGGTTCCTGGGGTCAACCCAGATGCGGCCGATATAGCGTGTGTTTTCGAGCCCCAGCGCCGTCCAATGCGCCCCACTATCGCTCGATTTGAAGACGCCGAGGCCGGCGCCGATGTCGTAGCGCGGCTCGGGCTGGCCGGTGCCGACATAGACAACTTTCGGATCGGAAGGTGCCACCGCAAGCGCGCCGATCGAGGCTGCCGGTCCATGCTCGAACAAGGCCTGCCACGTACGTCCCGCATCGTCGGTTTTCCAGACCCCGCCGCCGGCAGCGCCAAAATAGAATTCGTTCGGCTTGCTGGGCACCCCTTCGGCCGTCGTCGCCCATCCGCCGCGGAAGGGGCCAAGCTGGCGCCAATGTAAACCTGCATAAAGCGCAGGATCGGCCGACGATGTTTGAGCGGCGGCAAGCGGCGCAGCCAAAACAAGGACCATAGCCCCGGCAAATGTGATCGCTTTCAGCAGATTCACGTCCGATTTTCCTTCTTGGTGGTGCGCGCTCGTGAGCGCCCGTTCCCGGCGTTGTAGGACCATCCGCGGGGGGTATCCCTGGCCGGATCGCACAGATTCTGTGCGTTGTCGGCCGCCAATACCACCTGTCGGCGCCGCACGCACATCACGTGTATTTTATTCGCGCGGATTGCTGGAAGGTCGCAAGCTCTGCAGGCGCATCGGTCTGGGGCTGGCGGCTTTGCCGCGACTCGGATGTCTATGGCTTACTCTGCCGCGATGAGGCGGGGTTCCCTCAAGGAAGATTCGACGGCGGTTATGTCCGATCCTCTTCTTGAGGGATACGCAGAAAAGGGGGATGAAATGACTCGCTGGTTCCGACGCCCACGCAGCAAGGCTTTTGGATGGTCGCTGGCGCTTGGTGCGCTTTTGATCGTTCCGGCCGTCGCGCCCCATGCCGCAACGCCGTCGCCCGTCAGCGAGAGCCTGTTCAAGGCTATGCAGTGGCGCGGAATTGGTCCTTATCGCGGCGGCCGCGCGCTGGCCGTCACTGGCGTCCCTGGCGATCCCTACACCTTCTATTTCGGTGCGGTCGCGGGCGGCATCTGGAAAACCACGGATGCAGGCGCCACTTGGGAACCGTTGACCGACCACACGGCGATCTCCTCCATCGGCGCTATCGCCGTGGCGCCGTCCAACCACAAGATCCTCTATGCCGGCACCGGCGAGGGTGCGCCGCGCGGCAACATCACCTACGGCGACGGCGTCTATAAATCCCTCGACGACGGCAAGACCTGGACCTCTATCGGCCTCAAGGACACGCGCCAGATCGGTGCGCTGATCGTCGACCCCAACAATCCCGACATCGTTCTGGTGGCCGCTCTCGGCCACGCGTTCGGGCCCAATACCGAACGCGGCGTCTTTCGGACCGCCGACGGCGGCAAGACGTGGGCGAAAGTTCTCTACAAAGACGACAAGACCGGCGCGGTTGACGTCACCTTTGATCCGCATGATTCCAAGATCGTCTACGCCTCGCTATGGCAGATGCGCCGCCAGCCCTGGAATTTCTCGAGCGGCGGGCCGGGCAGCGGCCTTTATCGCTCCACCGACGGCGGGCTGACCTGGACACAGCTCGCCGGCAACGGATTGCCGTCCGGTATTCTCGGGAAGATAGAAGTTTCGGTCTCGGGCGCAGACTCCAAACGCGTCTATGCGATGATCGAAGCGAAAGATGGCGGTCTGTTCCGCTCGGATGATGCCGGCGGTCATTGGCGGCGCGTCAACGACGACGGCCGGTTGCGGCAGCGGGCCTGGTATTTTTCGACGATCTACGCCGATCCCAAGAACGTCGACACCGTCTATGCCGAGAATACCGGCCTCTTCCGCTCGACCGACGGCGGCAAGACGTTCAAGCTTTTGCCCGCACGGCATGGCGATCATCATGGGTTATGGATCGATCCCACCGATCCCGACCGGATGATCGACGGTAGCGATGGCGGCGCCTCCATTTCCTTCGATGGCGGCAAGACCTGGACGACCCAGGACAACCAACCGACGGCGCAGTTCTATCATGTGGCGGTCGATAACCGCTTTCCGTACTACGTCTATGGCGCCCAACAGGACAATACGAGCATTGCCATCGCCAGTCGCGATGATGAAGGCGCCATCGGTCCGCGCGACTGGTACGATGTGGGTGGAGGAGAATGCGGTTTTGTGATCCCGGACCCGCGCGATCCGGACATCGTCTATTCGGACGCGGAAAATATGATCTTCCGCTTCAACAAACATACCGAGCAGACGCGGGTGATTTCCGTTTGGCCCTTGGAGGCCGCGGGACATGCAGCGTCGGACCTCGCGCATCGCTTCAATTGGACCTCGCCGATGATCCTGTCACCGCATAATTCGGACACGCTTTATGTCGGCATGGAGCGCCTCTTCAAGTCCACGGACGACGGCAATAGCTGGACCGCCATCAGCGGAGATCTGACGCGCAACGACAAGTCCAAGCAATATGCGTCCGGCGGACCGCTCACCAAGGACATCACCAGCGTGGAGTATTACGACACGATTTTCGCGATTGCGGAATCGCCGTTGAAAAAGGGTCTTCTGTGGGTCGGCACCGATGACGGCCTTGTCCAGCTGACGGGCAACGATGGCGCCACGTGGACGAACGTCACCCCGCACGACATGCCGGCCTGGAGCACGATCAGCATGATCGAGCCCTCGCACTTCTCGGCCGGCACGGCTTATGTCGCCGTGGATCGCCACAAGCTCGACGACATCCGCCCCTATGTGTTCAAGACGACAGACGAGGGAAAGAGCTGGACGCGGATCGATGTCGGCTTGCCGGACGGCGCGGTCGTCCGCGCCGTCCGCGAGGACCCCAAAGATCGTAACCTGCTTTATGCGGCGACCGAAACGGGCGTCTTTGTTTCTTTCGATGCGGGCCGTCACTGGCAGAGCCTGCAGCTCAATCTGCCCCGCTCGCCGGTGCGCGACCTGGTCGTCAAAGGCGACGATCTGGTCGTTGCCACACACGGCCGTTCCTTCTGGATCCTGGACGACGTCACGCCGTTGCGGCAGATGGCAGCGGCGTCAGCGGCAAAAGGCGCGTTCCTCTACGTGCCGGAGACGACCTACCGGCTCTATTACCCCGACTCCGTTGACGCCCGCCCACCGGTCGGCCAGAACCCGCCGGCCGGCGCGGTCATAGACTATGTGCTGCCATCCAAGCCCATAGGCGAGGTGACCATCGACATTCTCGACGCCAAGGGACACTTGGTGCGCCATCTTTCGAGCAAAGCGTCGAAGGAATCCGAACAACCGCCCGAATGGCCGGATGAGGTACATCCCAGCAAGACGCTGCCGGCCAATGCCGGCATGAACCGCTTTGTCTGGGATCTGCGCTATGACGATCCCGCCCAAATTCCGGGCGCTTTCTATGAGGGGTTGCCGCCGCGCGGACCGATCGTCCTTCCGGGAACCTACACGCTCAAACTCGCCTATGGCGGACGGACACAGACGGCGACGCTGACCGTGGCGCGCGACCCGCGCGTACACGGGCCGCAAACGGGCCTGGACCAGAAATTTGCGCTATCGATGGAGGTCTATCGCGACCAGGACGCGCTGCATCGTGCGGTGAATGACATCCGCGATGTCAAAGCGAAGCTTGCTGCTTTGCAGAAGACGCCGAACGCAAAGCCGGCATTGCTGACCGAGAGCAAAGCCATCGCGGATCAGGCCGAGCAAATCGAAGATGTGCTGATGCAAGTCCATGCTAAGGGATCGGAGGCCAACCTCGCCTTCCCAGATATGTTGAACGAGCAAATTTATGCCTTCGCGGCGCAACTCGAAGATGCGGACACGGCACCTACGGTTCCGGAGAGAACGACTTACGCCGCCTTGCACACACAACTTGGGACGCAGCTCGCCGCGTGGGCAAAACTAAAAGGCACTCAGCTCGCGGCGTTCCGGGCGCAGGCGAAACAAGCCGGCATTACGGTGCCGTAGCTGCGGCCGGGGCCGCGTTTTGTACCGGTCGGACGTTCAATCGCGTCCGACGCAGTCCAGAACGGCTGCAATGATGCGGTCCTGCGTCTCGGCGTCCAGATAGGGATGCATCGGCAGCGCGATAACTGTCTTGCAGATCTTCTCGGCTACGGGGATCGGCGCGCTGGGGAACATTGCATAACCTTTCTGAACCGATAGCGGGATCGGATAGTAGACCGCCGTCGGCACGCCTTTGGCCTTCAGTTCCGCTTGCACCTTTTCACGGTCCGGCACCT
>JAGWVX010000494.1 GCA_018970685.1 Alphaproteobacteria bacterium
GCCGATGATGTCTGGCTAAGTCCATTTTATCGCCGTGAAAGTGCCACGATTGCCATTCATCAATATCATCGCGTTGACACGACGGAATTGTTCGACGCTTGCGAAGCGATCTTCCGGCGTCATGAAGGACGACCGCATTGGGGCAAGCGTCATACGCGTGGGGCGTTCGAGTTGGCGGAGCTTTATCCGCAATACCATGCCTTCCGGGCGTTACGGCAGAAACTCGACCCGGAGGGAAAATTTCTGAATAATCATCTGCGGGAGTTGTTCGAATAAAAGCATTCTTGGGGAGTGCTCGCCATGCGCAAGTCGCCAAGGCATTACATCGTCGCAGCCATCATCTTCGGCGCTATAGGCGCGCTGACCGCCGAAACGGGAACACTGCTCGGCGGGCTCATCGGCATCGGGGTTGGCTTATTGGTCGTGCTGTTCTGGCATTCCTACCCGCGTGTCGGTTACGCCGAGAAGAGGATCGAACCGCCAACTTGCACGGATCGCAGGATCGGCCGATAAATCTCCTTCGGGTCCAGCTATTGCGGCTACCGACACAGGTCAGCCGAGTTTTCGGAAGAAACAACTTGGCGCGCCGGTATGACAAGCTGGCCCGAGCTGGTCCACCTTCAAGAGCAGGGTGTCACCGTCGCAGTCAACCCAGGCCTCGACCAAACGCTGAACGTTTCCGGAAGTCTCACCCTTGCGCCAGACCTGCTTGCGCGAGCGCGACCAATACGTAACGTGGCCGGTTGTTAAGGTCTCCTCCAGCGTGTGCCGATTCATCCAGGCGTGCATCAACACAGCCCCCGTTGCATGGCTTTGGGCGATGACCGGGACGAGACCGTCGTCGTTGAATTTCACGGCGTTCAGGAACGCGTCGCGGGCGATAACATCGGTCATGACGATTTCAATCTGGCTAGGCCATCTTCAAGATCGTTCAGAAGGTCGTCCGCATCTTCGAGCCCGGCATGAATGCGGATCACGGGACCTTCGGCATCAAATTTACGTGCGGTGCGCTCGAACTCCGACGGGATAATCAGGCTTTCATAACCGCCCCAAGACCAACCGATACCAAAATGTCTCATGCCGTCGATCATCGCGGTGACGGATTTCTGGCTAACCGGTTTCAGTACGACGCCGAACAGACCGCAGGCACCCAGGAAATCGCGTTTCCAAAGTGCGTTCCCCGGGTCGTCTTCCAATGCGGGATAGAGCACGCGTGAAACCTCTGGCCGGCCGCGCAGCCAGCGCGTCAATCGCAGTGCCGTCTCCTCGTGGCGCTTCAATCGCACGGGCAATGTACGCAGTCCACGCAGCGCCAAGAAGCAATCGTCGCCACCGACGTAAAGTCCCAACTGACCAACGAAATCGGAGAGGCGTTTGACATGGCCGTCATTGGCGCTGATCGTTCCCATCATCACGTCGGAGTGGCCGCAGATGTATTTTGTTGCAGCATGGATCGAGAGATCGACGCCGCGTTTGAGCGCCGGAAAGAAAACCGGTGTGCCCCATGTGTTGTCCATCAGCACCGAGGCGCCGCGCGCATGCGCGACGGCTGCAATTGCCGGCACATCCTGCACTTCGAAGGTGAGGGAACCCGGGCTCTCGCAATACACGGCCCTCGTGTTGGGGCGGAATAACGAGGCGATGTCGGCGCCAAGCAAGGGGTCGTAATAAGTCGTCTCGACACCGAAGCGCTTCAGCACCGTGTCGCAGAAATGACGAGTCGGACCGTAGCAGCTGTCGACCATCAGCAGATGATCCCCGGCTTGGCA
Source organism: Alphaproteobacteria bacterium (assembly GCA_018970685.1). Classification (GTDB taxonomy): domain Bacteria; phylum Pseudomonadota; class Alphaproteobacteria; order Micropepsales; family Micropepsaceae; genus Rhizomicrobium. The sequence goes on from JAGWVX010000494.1 coordinate 1,770, forward strand.
GACAGCCTGGATCGCGGTGGCGATCGCGTTCAAGCCCGAGGGCAGGCTGAAGGTGCGGGCTGCGCCCTCCAGCGCACTGACGGCGTCTTCGAAACTGCGAGTGGTCGGCGTGCCACGTCGGCCGTAGACATAAGGCGTGTTGCCCGATTTCAGGGATGCGACGTTCGGGCACAA
>JAGWVX010000069.1 GCA_018970685.1 Alphaproteobacteria bacterium
GTTTGCGCGGTGGAACTGCAGGCAGTTTTCGTCCCATCCGAGTCCGCAAAAATCGAGCAGGCGCTCGACGGAGGGGCGCGGCTCGTGGACGAACGCGTCATAGTCGAAATCGAGAATGTCGGCGCCAAAGAGCGCCTTCCAATGTTCCATTAGGCGCCGGTACTGCGCGTAATAATGCCCCGTGTCCAAAAGGTCCAGGGCGTAGCCCATGCTGTGATCGAGATGCAGGAAGAAGATCGACAGGCAATTATCCAGGGCGTTGCGCGTCGTGTGTACGATCCTGGCATCCGGGAACATGCTCTTTATGAGACCGATATAAAGGAAGTTGTCGGGGCGTTTGTCGGTGATGCGGTCGGCGCCCGGGAACAAGGTGGAAAGGCTGCGCAGATAACGTGCCGCGAGCTGTTCGAGTGCCGCCGCGGAAATGTGCGTCATAGCGGAAGGGAACGGCGCCAGATCGGATCTTACCAGGGCGGGCAGCAAATCGAGTTCGCCGCCGGCCGTCAGGCGCGGATGGGCCGCCAGCACCTGTTCGACCAATGTCGAACCCGAGCGAAACATGCCGCAGATGAAGATCGGCGAAGCGGGGGAGGCCGGCGCGGACCGCTCGAAGCGATCCGGCGTAAAAGTCTTGATCAACTCTCCGATGAAATGCTCGTGCTGTTTGCGATCGTAAAGCGGACCGCGAGCGCCGACGCTCTCGCGGCTGAACCGGTTCGCAGCTGTATAAGCCTCGAAGGCTTGATCGTAGGAACCGCATCTGTCCAGTGCAGCACCGAGCGCGAAGCCGAGATTTGCCTTGTCGGCGGCGGCAGCGGCCGGAGGCGATAACGCCCGCTGCAGCCGGCCAATCATGGGATCGTCCGGCCCGGAAAGCGCGGTAAGACTGGCGGCACGCGCCAATGCAATGTGGCAGCTTGGGTCTTGCGTCAATATCCTTTCATATAGGACGAGCGCTTCGCTTCTTCGGCCGCGATCCTCATGAAGATTGGCAAGATTGAGCAGCGCGGGGATATAGGTGGGATTCAGCTTGAGCGCCGCGTTGAGTTCGCGTTCGGCCGCATCGTCTTGGCGCAGATGGTCGGCGTAGATCACGCTTCGATTGAGGTGGATTTCTTCGGGGTCCGAAGCGCCGCGCAGGAGCGCCTGCTCGTAGGAGGCCAGGGCGGCATCAAAACGTCCTGCGTTTCGCTGCACGAACCCGAGATTGTACCAGCAATCCGGCAAGTCGGGCCATTGCGCGAGGAGGCGCTTATAGGCCGCCTCGGCCTCGTCAAACCGTCTTGCCTGCTGCAACAGCATCGCCTGATGCACCATGGCGTATGGGGTACCGGTCACGGGCATCTTCTCCGGCTGACTTCGCCCATCTCCATAGTCTCGCTGCCGGATAAAAAAAAGCGGCGGGCCGAAGCCCGCCGCCCTGTAAGTGATTGTTACTGCTCTTAGAGGTTGAGCGTGATGGAGCTGAAGATATACCGACCCATCGAGTCGTAGACCTGCGGATAGGTATTGCCGTTGCCGTTGGTGCCGACAGATGGCGACAGCGGCGGGTCCTGGTCGAAGAGGTTGTTGACGCCCATGCGCAGCGTCGCACCCGTCATGACCGGCATGGCCAGCGACAGATCGAAATAGCTCTCCGACGGCCACTGGTAATCGAGTCTCGTCGTAGCAGCGCCGTACTGCTTGACTGCGCCGTAGAAGCGCCACGTTCCGGTCACGACCAGATCGTGCCACGGCGTTTCCCAGTTCACGCGGAACACATGACGCCATGCCGGGTTCGGCGTGCCGCAGACGCTGCCGTAGTAGCCGACGCAGTCATAGATCAAGCCGACGCCGGTATTGGTCTTCAGCTTGTCCAGCCACGTCCCGTTGAGCGAGAAAGACACCGCTCCGCCGCCGTTCAGCCCCCAATCGTCGAGATCGACCTGGTAGCTGGTATTGAAGTCGACGCCGCCCGTCCGCACGCCGCCGATATTGGTGTTCAGGTTCTGGATAAAGCCGCCACCCAGCCACAACAATCCGCCCGCAGTGCGGTGGATTTTTGCGCAATCGGCGGCGACATCCAGGTTATAGCAGGAGTTGAGGATGTTTGCCGTTCCTTCCGTCCCGATGGAGCCGTGCAGGTCGATATCGAAGTAGTCGAGCGAGAAGTTCAGGCCGGGTATGGCTTGAGGCGTCGCCACGAAGCCGATCGTGAAGGTGTCGGCCTTTTCGGCTTGCAGGTTGGGATTGCCGCCTTGCAGGAAGTTGTACTGTCCCGCAGGACTGTTAAGCCCGGCAGACCCGTACCAGGGCGCTGTGCCGGCTCCCGGCGTCCGCTGACATTCGGCGAGCGTGGCATAGCCGCCCGCGCCGCAGGGATCGATGGTGAAGTCGGACGACAGGTTGAAACCCTGCGCGGTGAACATATCGACGACGTTCGGCGCGCGGACCGCACGGTCGTAGCTGGCGCGGAAGCGGATGTCACCCGTCGGCGCCCAATCGCCGCTGGCCTTGTAGGTGTTGGTCGTGATCCGGTCATAGGCCGAATAACGATAGGCGAGGTCAACAGAAGCCTCTTGGATGAGCGGCTGATCCTCGGCGATTGGAATATTCGCTTCGGCATAACCTTCCGCTACATGCGTCGCACCGGTCAGCCCGATGGTCGGGCCGCCCTGGCCGGCGCCGTCGCCGGTCGAGAACGAGGTGTCCGTCACCGTCTCGAGCATATCCTGACGGTACTCGGCGCCGAACGCGACTTGCACGCCGGTCTTCGCCCACGGGCTGGTCCAGCCATACTGGCCGAGGTCGCCGGTGAAGCCGACATCGATCGACTGCTGGGTCGTGGAACCGGTCTCGATCAGCGGGATCTGCAGATAATTCAGCACAGCTGGCGTTACGCCGCCGATGGAGAAGATGTTGTAGGGCACGCAGTTCGGATCGGTTCCGTTCATCACCGACTGACAGGTCGGAACGCCGCCTGGGCCGCTGACGACATCCAGCGCGCGGGTCAGACGCGTGACCGAGAAGTCGTGCAGGTAAATCTGCTGCGACTGGACGCGGGAATAACTTCCCGACACGTCATAGGCCCACGCGTCGTCGATGCTGCCTTTCACGCCAAGCACGGCGCGGAACGAGGTGTTGCGCAAGGTACTCTGGCGGCCACCGCCTTCGACGTTACGGCGTAGGATGTAGATCGGAACGTTGGCATTGGTGGCGATCATTGCCGCGGAACAGCCGATCTTGCTGGACTCGTCAGCCGAAAGCAGCGGATTGCCGCAATTCAGAGTGTTGGTGTTGCCGAAGTCGCCCGACGGCGCGATCTGCGCGATCGTCGCGTAGTCGGTGTACATGATCTGCGTATAGATATCGGCATGCGAATTGGCCTGGTAGTGGCCGAAGGCGCCGGCCGAATAACGCTCGTCGGGACGCTGATAGTAGTTCAACGGACCGTAATTGTACTGGTCGGTCGCAGCTTTGAAGGGCCGGAAGGTGTTGCCGGTCGTCTTGTCGATCGTCCAGTTAAAAGTCGAGAAATCCGTGAAGCGGCCCGGATACGACGTCGAAGAACCGCCGCAGGCAAAGTTGGGAGGAGCACCCGATCCGCCGAGCGAGCAAGACGAATAGTCGTAATTCTTTTCAAGAATCGCGTCGTTCTGGCGATAGCTGAAATAAGCCGTGATGTTGCCTTTGCCGTTGGCGCTCGACACGCCCATCATGGCGGAGAGCTGCTTGCCGGCGCCGACCCACACGCTGTCGGGCGGAAGTGCGAATTGCGCCGGGTTCGTCGCGGCCCTGCCGGCGATGACGGCGCGCAGATTGCCCGGACCGTCATAGGCGTTGTCGTGCTGGTAGATGCCGTACTGGCCTTCGAACTGGAAGCCTTCGAAGTCCTTCTTCATGATGAAGTTGACGACGCCGGCCACCGCATCCGAACCGTAGACGGCCGATGCGCCGCCGGTCAGCACTTCCACGCGATCGACTAGCTGCGTCGGGACTTGGTTCAAGTCCGCGCAGGTATCGAGCGCCGAACCATAAGGCATGCGCTTGCCGTCGATCAGCACCAAGGTGCGATCACAACCCAGACCGCGCAAATCCACTTCGGCCGTGCCGGTGGCGCCGTTCGACACCGTCGCATTTTGACCCGCAAACACCTGCGGCATCTGGTTGAGGAGGTCTTCGACCTTCGTCACGCCCTGGATTTGAATGTCAGCGGCGGTCGCCTCGATGACCGGGCTGGTCGATTGGAGATTGGGTGACGCAATGTGCGAGCCGGTCACGACGACCGTTTCGACTGCGCCTTGCGCGAGAGCGGCGCTCGAGAGACTGACGGCGGCGGCAGTCGCTGCGCCGAGCAGCAACGTAGAGCGTAGGCTACTTTGGATTTTGAACACTGTGGAACCCCCTTGGTTCTGTCGTAACGACAATCGCTCGCGGGCTGCTTCTCAGTTCGCGTTGTAGTCAACGCCACCGAATTTCAACGCGCCCGTTTGAAGTAAGGCTAAGAGCGGCTAAGTGGCTCGTCAAAAGGGGAAATGATCAAAGCTTAGTTTCACGACACGTATGTGGCTTTTAAGTGTCAGAAACGTATGAGATAGTAATGTTATTGCTAAAAATGACGTATATGAGATTTAAAATATCTATCCTGACGGAAGATTTATGTGAAAATTGCCACGTCAGTCATTTTTAAAAACGCTATATTTTTCAATACCTTACATCACCTCCGAACATGTTGATGAGAAATTAATCAGCAATTTTCTTTCGTCGAATGCATGAGCGCACATGGAGCGAAGGTTAACAGCGCAATAGTATTACCTTACGTAATGTTTTAGAGCACTCCAGCGCAATATGCCGAATATCGCAATTTTCTGATGCCAAAACGCTATATTGCGCGCGTGTACGCCGGCAATTATGTCTCGGCCGACTGCCGCACGCGCCAACCGAAAGTAAGTCAATGTCCGCGAAAGCAAAGCCAGAAACCAACGCCGTCGATGCCCTTGGTTTTGAGGCGGCGTTGAAGGAACTAGAAGGCATCGTTTCGCGCTTGGAACAAGGCCAAGTGGACTTGGAGGATTCCATTGCGCTTTATGAACGTGGCCAGGCGCTGAAGGCACATTGCGAGAGCAAGCTCAAAGCTGCTGAAAGTCGCCTGGAGAAGATCGTGCTGAGCAGCGAAGGGCCTGCTGGTGCTGAACCCGTCGCGCTGGATTGACGTGCGCGACCGTCGCGAGCCGTTGTGACTGGGCCTGCACCTGGCAATTTTGCTTATCTTTGGCAGAAGTCCTCTGGCTCATGAACGGAGAAAATTTTCCGAACCTTGCGCAAAAGCCCAGGGCATTCCTGAAAGATTGGAAAAGTTTATAGCCACCCGCCGCGGCGCTGTTAGGCAAAGGTGAAGCGTCGCCTTGATTTTATTGTCCAAAAGGCTGACCTTTTGGGTGCGGCCGCGAAATGGTGGGGCAAAGCGCGCCTCTAGAAGCGCGGCGACCGGAGTTCCTATGGGTGTTCCAAGCAAGACGTCGTTGTTGGACGGTATCGGTCTGCCGAGCGATCTGCGGGCGCTGCCGAAATCCGACCTTCGCCAACTCACCGACGAGCTGCGCAAGGAGCTGATCGATGTCGTCTCGGTGACGGGTGGGCATTTGGGGTCCAGCCTTGGCGTCGTCGAGCTGACGGTCGCGTTGCATTACGTCTTCAATACCCCGGTGGACAAACTGATCTGGGACGTCGGTCATCAGGCGTATCCGCACAAGATTCTCACCGGACGGCGTCCGCGCATGCGCACGTTGCGGCAGGGCGGCGGCATCTCCGGTTTCACCAAACGGTCGGAGAGCGAATACGATCCATTCGGCGCGGCGCACTCCTCAACGTCGATTTCGGCGGGGCTTGGCTTTGCCGTTGCGCGTGACCTGCAGGGCAAGTCGCATAACGTCGTCGCGGTAATCGGCGACGGTTCGATGAGCGCCGGCATGGCCTACGAAGCAATGAATAACGCCGGCGGCCAAGATGCGCGCCTGATCGTCATTCTCAACGACAACGATATGTCGATCGCGCCGCCGGTCGGTGCGCTCAGCGCTTATCTTTCCCGTCTGGTCTCCAGCAAGCCGTATCGCGGCGTGCGCAAGCTGGGCAAACGGTTGGCGCATCTCCTACCGAAGCCATTGGAAATTGGCGCCCGCCGTGTGGAGGAATATGCGCGCGGCATGGTCACCGGCGGCACGTTGTTCGAGGAGCTCGGCTTCTATTACGTCGGACCGATCGATGGCCACAATCTCGACCACTTGATCCCGGTGCTCGAAAACGTCCGGGATATGAAAAACGGCCCGATCCTTGTCCATATCGTAACGAAGAAGGGCAAAGGCTACGCACCGGCCGAAGCCAGCGCCGACAAATATCACGGCGTCGGCAAGTTCAACGTGCTCACCGGCGAGCAGAAGAAATCGAATTCCAAGGCGCCGTCTTATACCCAGGTCTTTGCCGACGCCCTGATTGCCGAGGCGAAAAAGGACAAGCGCATCGTCGCGATCACTGCTGCGATGCCTGCGGGCACCGGCCTCGATCATTTCGCCAAGGCGTTTCCGGATCGTTGTTTCGACGTCGGTATCGCGGAGCAGCATGCCGTGACCTTTGCGGCGGGTCTTGCCGCCGACGGGCTGAAACCGTTCTGTGCGATCTATTCGACCTTTCTGCAGCGCGCTTACGACCAGGTGGTGCACGACGTGGCGATTCAGTCGCTCCCCGTGCGCTTTGCCATGGACCGTGCGGGGCTGGTCGGCGCCGACGGCGCAACGCATGCCGGGTCGTTCGACGTGACCTATCTGGCGACGTTGCCGGGGTTTACGGTGATGGCCGCGGCCGACGAGGTCGAGCTGACGCACATGGTGGCGACGGCCGCGCAAATCGACGACGGTCCGAGCGCCGTGCGCTATCCGCGCGGCGAAGGTCTCGGGCTCGAGCGTCCGCGCGAAGGCGGCACGCCGCTGGAAATCGGCAAGGGCCGTGTCGTACGCGAAGGAAACTCTATTGCCATCCTCAGTCTGGGTACACGCCTGAACGAAGCGCTGCTGGCGGCCGAAAAACTGTCCGCCTACGGACTTTCCGCAACGGTGGCCGATGCCCGCTTTGCCAAGCCTCTGGACCGCGATCTGATCCGCCGTCTGGCGCGCGGGCACGAGGTGCTGCTGACAGTCGAAGAAGGCTCTGTGGGCGGTTTCGGCAGTCATGTCATGCAGTTCCTCGCTTGGGAAGGCTGCCTCGACCGCGGCCTGAAGATCCGTCCGATGGTTCTGCCGGACCGTTTCCAGAACCAAGACACGCCGGAACGCATGTACACGGCGGCCGGCCTCGACGCGAACTCGATCGCTGCGGCGGCGCTCGGCGCACTCGGCCGCGAGCAAGACGCTGCGGCTCTCAGCCAGATCGCATGACGCCTGGCGTTCGCGCCGACCTTTTTCTGGTCGAACATGGCTATGCGAACAGCCGCACGGAAGCGCAAGCGGCTATTCGCGCGGGCCGCGTTGCGGTCGATGGAAAGCCGGTGGCGAAACCGTCGCAAGTTGTCGCGGAAGGCGCGGCTGTGGTCTATGAGAAGCCGCATCCCTATGTGTCGCGCGGGGCGTTGAAACTGGTTGCTGCGCTGGAGCATTTCGGCCTGTCGCCCGCCGGTTTGACCTGCATCGATGTCGGCGCGTCCACGGGCGGGTTCACCGAAATCCTGCTCGGGCGCGGTGCACGTAAAGTCTATGCGATCGATGTCGGTCACGGACAGTTGCGAGCGAAACTCGCCGCCGATCCGCGTGTCGTCCAGCGGGAGGGCGTGAACGCACGCGAACTGACGTCGCTTCATGTTCCGGAGCAAGCGGATTGTATCGTCGTGGATGTGAGCTTCATCGGCCTCAAGCTCGTTCTGTCCTCGGCGCTGAAGTTTGCGCGTAGCGGCGCTTGGCTCGTCGCGCTGGTGAAGCCGCAGTTCGAAGTTGGGCGGGAGAAAATCGGAAAGGGCGGCGTTGTCAAGGACGATGCGGCACAGCGCGGAGCGGTGACGGGTATCGTCGATTGGCTTGGAGGACAGCTTGGCTGGACCGTCATCGGCACAATGGACAGTCCAGTCGTTGGCGGTGATGGCAACCGCGAGTTTCTGGTCGCGGCAAGGAAGTCATGACCATGGTATGCCGCCATTTTGGTGTCTGCGGAGGTTGCGCCCATCAGGACATGGCGGATGCGGAATACCGCATGCTCAAGCGCAAACTCGTCGTCGATGCGTTGTCGCGGCACGGCGTTGCGGCAACCGTGTCGGATGTCGTGGAGGTACCTCCTGGTACGCGCCGCCGCGCTTCACTAAAGGCTAAGAAAGGTGACGGCGGCGCGCTGCTGGGCTTTCACGCCGCGCAATCCCATAACATCGTCGACATGTTGGAATGTCTCGTGCTGTCACCGGCTTTGTCCGTTCTTGTCCCGCGGTTGCGCGAGATGCTGACATCGTTGCTGCGTCCGCGTGAGACGACGAACCTGCACCTTACCGAAACGGCTACCGGAGTTGACCTTTCATTCCGCTGGAGCCGGCAGAACGACAGCGTCACCCTCGCCGAATTGGCGCGCTGGGCGACGAAGCTGGGACTGGCGCGAGTTTCGGCGCACAACGAGACGGTGATCGAGCTTGTAAGGCCCTCCGTGCGCTTCGGCAGGGCCGATGTCCTCGTTCCTTTGGACGCCTTTCTTCAGCCGACCTGCGAGGGCGAGGCTATATTACAGACGTTCGTGCGCGACGCTCTCTCCGGCGCCAAGCGCGTCGCCGATTTGTTCGCCGGCTGTGGGACGTTCACGCTGCCGTTGGCCGAAGCGTCGCGCGTGCACGCGGTGGAAATCGAAGCGTCGATGTTGGACGCCTTGGCGGGCGCTGCACGCACGACTTCGGGGCTGAAGCCGGTCACTACCGAAAAGCGCAATTTGTTCCATCGGCCACTCGGCGAATCTGAACTCGCTCAATTCGACGCTGTCGTACTCGATCCGCCACGGGCCGGCGCGCTAGCGCAAGTTCAGATGTTGGCGCGGTCCAAGATAAAGCGTGTCGCTTACGTCTCCTGTGACGCCGGCAGCTTCGCGCGCGACGCCCGAGTCATGATTGACGGCGGCTTACGCCTGGGAAACGTCGTGCCCATAGACCAGTTTCTTTGGTCGTCGCATATTGAGCTCGCGGCGTCGTTCGAACGAGCTTGAAGAAATGCGTCTGGTCTTGGCGTGCGCGACGGTCCTAGCCACATTGTGCGGGCAGGCTTTCGCCGCCAGCAAATTCTCCAACTGGGCGGCAATCGTCGTGGCGGGCGATTGGCACGCACATGACGGAGCGCCGAGCGAAGTGTTCGACAACGCGCGACGCGACATCACGCATGAACTTGTGCAGATCGGCTTTATGCCCGCCAACATTCTCCAGTTTTCCGTGCGTCCCAACCATTATGCCGCCGCAGATATTCAAGCTTCAACCGCGCAAAACATCGCCGACGGCATGTGGAACCTGTCGAACCAGGCGAGTCGCGGTTGCCTTGCCTATTTTACGTCGCACGGTTCGGGCAACGGCATCGTCTTGGGGCAGAGTGATCTTTCGCCTAGGCAGATGAGCGACATCGTCGATAACGCCTGCGGTACGCGGCCAACGGTGGTGATCGTGTCGGCCTGCTATTCGGGCGTTTTCGTTCCGGCATTGAAAGCACCCAATCGGATCATTCTCACGGCCGCCGCCGCCGACCGGGCCTCGTTTGGTTGCGGCCAGCTTGACAAGTACACTTACTTCGACGCCTGCGCCGTGCAATGGCTGGCTCGCGCTGGCGACTTCGGCAATTTTGGGAAGGACGTCATCGCCTGCGTCGAGGCTCGCGAAAAGAAAGACAAAGTGGGGCCGCCCTCAGACCCGCAGCTTTACGTCGGTGTGCACCACCCCGGCGCATTTCCGAGGTGGAGGTAGCTTAACTCTTCGTCGCCACCGCCTCGTTGCCAGTCATGATTGCCGAGCGCAGCTGCTCGGAGATGTCGGTCATGCCGCCGGGCGCATGTGGCGTCAGGATGACCTTGCTGCCCGAGGAAACGCCGATCTCTTTGATCGTATCGAAGTACTGGGTCAACAGCACCAGGTTCAAGACTTCGTGCTCGTTGACGCTGCTGACCTTGTCGGTGAAGGC
>JAGWVX010000495.1 GCA_018970685.1 Alphaproteobacteria bacterium
AAGCTGCAACATCGGTGCGGACGTGTGTAATGCAGAAATAACGTTTCAATCGGCGTTCCGGGTTTCACGTGTGGGACAAAATTGGTCGCATTCGTAATTCTCGCATTGCCATCATCCGCGTAAACACGATAGAGACAGTTGTAGGCGGTCGCGCACCCGTTTATTATTCCGTATGCGCGTTATCCGTCAGGCGTGATGAACCGCCCGCGTTTAGGGGATAGTTTACGGAATTCGTATCGATGCATGGCATCGATGGGGGTATTTCAATTGGGCAGGGGTGTCGTATGAAAGGTCAGCGCAGGCCGAATGGGAGCTTCGATCTCGCCGAGGCACCATCGTATCTCATAAGGCGTTGCCAGCAGTATTTTGGAGATCTCTATGCACGCGAAGCCGGCAGCAGCGAACTGACAAAACAGCAATTCACGGTGCTCGCCGCTCTCGAGACCAATGAGGGTGTAAGCCAGACTGCACTCGTCGAGATGACGGGCATCGACCGCTCGACGCTTGCCGAGATGGTACGCCGTATGTTGGAGCGCGGGCTGTTGTCGCGCGAGCGTACCGAGACCGATGCGCGCGCCAACGCGGTCGCCATCACCAGCAACGGCCGCAAGGCATTGCGTTCCGCGCGCGCCGCTGCCGACCGCGCCGAACGTGCGTTGCTCGATCCTCTGCTGCCGTCCGAGCGTACCAGGTTCGTCAAGGCGCTGTTGGCCATTGCTTCCGCTGGGGAGGCCTATGCTACGAACGGCAGCGGCAAGCACAGACTGAAGGCGCGCCGGCGGCGTGGCTGAGCCTCAACTCGGGTCTTAAACGCGGATATCGACGCGGGAGCCCAGGGCAGTCGGCTGCGGCCGTGTGGCGCCTGCAGTCTGCTCGGGCACGACGGCCGATTTGAACGACAGGGGCTCGAACGGCAGCTTTTCATCAGAAAGAGCGGCCGCGAAAGCCGATTGGTTTGGGCGCACCGGGGGCTTAGCCTGTTGCTGGGAGGCGACCAGAAGATTTGCGGCGCTGATCTGCATGGCGCCAGCATTCCAGAACATGGTTTCCGAAAGCTGAAGACGAGGCGCTACTCTTTGCCCTCCAGGCGGGCGAGCGCCTGCTTGGCCTTGCGGTAGGCATTGAGCGTGAAACCTGCCATGACTCCAAGCCCAATCAGACTGACCGCGTAGGAGGTCCAGACGAAAAAGGCGTAGCCGCCCTCCGACCAAAAATCGCTCATGCAGCCCTCGCCAGCATTAGGGTGCGAACCCTGCGGTTCAGAATCTCCGTCCGAATACGGACAATCCACAAGGTGGAGAACAGAAGCGTGTAGCCGATACCCATCAGAAACAGCGGCCACAGGAAGACAGGCGAAATCAGCGGACCGCCCTTGCGCAGGATGCTTTCGCCCTGATGCAGCGTGGTCCACCAATCGACGGAGAATTCGATGATCGGCAGGTTGACGGCGCCGACGATGGCGAGGATGGCACACGCGCGCGCCGACTGGTTCTCGTCTTCGATGGCGCTGCCCAATGCGATGTAGCCGAGATAAAGCAGCAGCAGCAGCAGGAACGAGGTCAGACGGCCGTCCCAAACCCACCAGGCGCCCCACATGGGTTTGCCCCACAGCGACCCCGTAATCAGGCCGAGGGCGGTGAACACGGCACCCAAAGGCGCGGCCGTCTTCGCCGCGACGTCAGCCAAGGGATGGCGGTTGATCAGGCCAACAGCCGACGCCACCGCCATCAGGCCATAGGCCATCATGGCGGTCCAAGCAGCGGGTACGTGCAGGAACATGATCCGCACCGTATCGCCTTGCTGATAATCCGGCGGCGTCGTGAAGCCCAGCGCCAAACCAGCGATCAGGCACGCCGCCGTGGCGCCCCCCAACCAAGGTAGAACTGGGCCGCTTACTTCCATGAAACGCTTGGGATTTGCGAGTTCGAAGAGCATGTCAC